>JBBSDH010000026.1:0-28399 GCA_038249605.1 Chitinophagales bacterium
ATGTGAACCAACTGCCGTTTGAAATTTATTTCTTTAGTGCCCTGACCCTGGGAGAACCAGGCACAGTGTATGTTTTGGGTAACCCCTGGGATGAGAGTGCAGTGTTGTCCTTCAACCTCGAAACCGGCGAATATCTGGAGACGATTGGATTGTCGCCGCCCCTTAATTGGGAGACCTATGATGTGTATTACCGACCTCAGGAACAAGGCTTTTATGTTGCTGGGCTGCAAGGTATTCATCGGTACAATACCCAAACGGACGTTATTGAGTTGGTTGTTGCCGACCTGCCAGGTGGAGGGCCTTTTTTGCAAATCGTTCCATTGAACGACAGTTTGATGCTAACCTTTCGCATCGAAGGCGATGTCGTGGTTTTTGATCAAAATGGTGTGGTGGAGACGCACGATTGGACCGGTCACGGTGCGGAACATGTGGAACGCAACAACGACGGCCGCCTGGCTGTGTTCAGCGAAGGGAAGGTGTATGTTTACAGCTCAGATTTTGTATTTCAACATCAGCTTGAACCGAATCTGCCGCAGTTTAAATCCACATCTGCCTTGTGGAGCAACGACCGTTTGGTGCTTGCTGGCAACGAAAAACATACTTCCCATAACCATTATTACAACACTGCTTTGTGGGCGCAGTCGTACGACCTTGACGGCCAAACTTTGGTAAACTTAGGGGATGTTGAAGTTTTGGAAGTGATTGAAGTGCAACACCCTGCTGCCCATCTGGTAAGTTTGCCTGGTTCCTATCCTCTTTATTCCATTACAGGCGGGACTTTCCAGGTTCGCATTCGCAACCTGAGCTTTGCCATGCTCGACAGCGTGACATTGAATACGGCGTTTTATGGTTATGACTATCCGGATATCTGTCAGACAAGCTCCCATAAGGTAGTATCTTTTGACAGTTTGGCTCTTGGACCCGGCGAAGAAGCAGTACTTGACATGGGCTTGGTCGAAACGCCATTTATTGGTTTTTTATTAGGAAGCTTTAACCCCTGGAAAGTATGTGTTTGGTCGTCTGTTCCAAATGGAATGGCTGATGCGGATCATACGAACAACCTGGCGTGTCTGAACGTGTTTGGTATTGTTTCGGCCACCGAACCCGCCGCCAGCACATTCTCGCTTTCCCCCAATCCCGCAACCGATGCCTGCACCATTACCTGGGGTGAAAATATGCGGCCGGAGACGGTCCGCATTTTTGATCTCGTTGGCCGGTTGCTTCGCAGTGAGGCGGTTGATCCATCGGCAGGACAGCACGCGTTGCAGTTGAGCGGCCTTGTCAACGGTGTGTACGTCGTTGAATTGGGTGGGGTAGTGGTGCGTGTAATCCGGAGCTCCAGCTCCGGACAATGATTTAATTGGCAGTACCTTTAGCTCCGTAGGTCCAGCTCCGGAATTGCGTATGTCTTGCGGTTTGCTCCACTTTAAAGCTGGATTTCTACTGTTATAAGCTCCGTGTATTTATTACACTAAATACTTGTCGCATCTGTTAAATTCCTTAAAGTGGTTCAAAGCCGCAGCCGAACCTTTTTTTCAAAATAATATTTACCCAAGAGGCAACTTCACAAACGATTACCGGATATTTGCAACGTCATTTTTTTTATTCTAAAATAAAATTTGCCGAGGTTAAATTGGACAGGCGTTGTTTATAAAATTTTAACATACACTACGTTAATGATTTTTAACGTTTTCTTAACGGGAAAGTGTTAGCTTTGCAACGCCTAACAGCCAAAGGGCGAGGCAAATGAAATCACCATGATTTTGACAGACGATTTTCGGGGATCAAAACCGGCTATTGACGTAATAATACCGGCTTTTAACGAAGAAAAGTCCCTTCCACTGGTGCTGACACACCTGCCTGCCGACTGGGTTCGGCGTGTGCTGGTGTGCGACAATGGCTCCACCGATGCTACCGCAGAGGTGGCCCGGAAGCATGGCGCGGTGGTGGTGTACGAACCCAAACGAGGCTATGGTAGTGCCTGCCTCGCAGGCATGCGTTACCTGAGCAGTCTTCCTGCGTCCGAACAACCGGAAATTGTAGTGTTTTTGGATGGTGATTTTTCAGACTACCCAGAGGACTTGCCAAAAGTGGCAACTCCGGTTTTGAACGGCTCACACGATTTGGTCATCGGATCACGCATGCTGGGAGGCATGGCGCCCGGTGCCATGACCCTGCCCCAGCGCTTCGGCAACTGGTTGGCGCCCGTGCTCATCCGCATGCGCTTCGGCTACGAGTTTACCGATCTGGGCCCCTTCCGCGCCATCCGCTGGGACAAACTGCAAGCCCTTGGGATGCAGGACCCCAACTACGGCTGGACGGTGGAAATGCAGGTGCGGGCTGCTCAACAAAAACTCCGCTGCTCCGAAGTGCCCGTGCGCTACCGCACACGAGCCGCCGGGAAAAGCAAAGTATCGGGAACCATCAAAGGAACGGTACTGGCGGGCTTGAAAATCATCAGTACCATCTACAAGCTGCAACCGGGAGGCGGCAAATTAAACAAGCCCGGAACCGAACCTTTGTAAATTCGCAACTCAAACCACTTTATGTACGGTCTTCGTTCTTTTTTTGATGCCCTTCAGTACCAGGCTTTCGTCGATTTCGGCTACCTGATGCTCTTGGTGTATTTTGTTGCCATGAGCGGCGTTACCATTTACGCCCTCCTGCAATTCCACCTCCTGTACCTGTACAAACGCTACCACAAAGCCAATCCTGAAATTACCTACCGCCAGTACGACCTGGCTACCGAAATAGTACCCTTCGTAACCATGCAGCTTCCCATGTTCAACGAAATGTACGTGGCCGAGCGCATCATCGATTACGTAGCAGCCCAGGATTACCCCAAAGACAAATTTGAGATCCACGTGCTCGACGACTCGACCGACGAAACCGTCGGCATCGTAGCCGCCAAAGTAGCCGAACTCAAAGCACAAGGTTTCAACATTGAACACATCCACCGCGTTAACCGCCAGGGTTACAAGGCAGGTGCCCTCCAAGAAGCCATGCCAAGGGCCAACGGCGAATTCATTGCCATCTTTGATGCGGACTTTACACCGCGCGCCGACTTCCTGCGCACCACCATGCCTTACTTTGAAGATGACAAAACAGCCATCGTTCAAACGCGCTGGGAACACATCAACGCCGACTACAGCATGCTCACCAAAATGCAGGCCCTGCAACTGAACGTGCACTTTACGGTGGAACAGGCCGGTCGCTCCTACGGCAACTTGCTGCTCCAGTTCAATGGCACCGCCGGTGTTTGGCGCAAAAAAGTGATCAACCTCGCCGGCGGCTGGCAAAGCGATACACTCACCGAAGACCTCGACCTGAGCTTCCGCGCCCAAATCATGGGCTACAAAATACAATACCTTGAGAAACTTGGCTCACCTGCCGAACTTCCCATAGAAATGAATGCCCTCAAAGGCCAACAATTCCGCTGGAACAAAGGCGGCGCTCAAAATGCCGTGAAACTGCTCAAGCTGGTTTGGCATACCGACAAACTGAACTGGGTGCAAAAAATGCACGCCATGAGCCAACTGACAGCTTACGGTGTGTTCCTGTGGGTGTTCATAGCAGCCATCAGCAGCTTGCCGCTCGCTTTCGCTTTCGCCGATCTGGGCATCTCCACGCACTTCCTCTCGTTCTCGGTGCTGGGCCTGTTCTCGATCGCCGCGATCAGCTACACCGCCAATGTCACCGCCGAACTCAACCGCAACACACCGCCTTCCTTCTGGGAAAAAGTACGCTTCTTCGGTCTGTTCCTGTCGTTCATACCCATCTCGCTCGGCCTGTCGCTCTACAACGCGATCGCTGTGGTTGAAGGCCTGCGCGGCAAAGCATCCGGTTTCGTGCGCACACCGAAATACGGCATCAAAGTAAAAGGTCAGGAAGAAACAAGTGAAGTGAAAAAGACCAGCTACGTAGCCCGCAAAATTTCGTGGGTAACCATCGCAGAAGGTGTTATGTCGCTGGTGTTCTTTACCTCTATGGTGGCAGGTATTGCAACCGGTAACGACGCTTTTGCACTGTTCCACGCCATGCTCGCCTTCGGTTTCGGCACAATCTGCTTCTACTCGATCAAACACCTGCGCTTCAACTGATCCCGCAGGATGACAAGGGTCCTTACAGGATGATAATGTCATCCTTTAGGGCATACAAAACGAAAAACAGGCGCCACCCAGGAAACAGGGTGGCGCTTTTTTTGTAGTTGGGAGGAAGCGAAGCGAGGGTGGTGATCCGGATGCAGATAACCTTAAATCAACGACATTGGGCTGTCCAAGCGTTCATTCCCGGTGTTCAATTGTTACGCGGTACCTTGGTATGCTTAATTTGGTCCCGGATCTATGGAACTTTCCGATTCCCCCATCCTTTCAACAGTCCCTTTTCCGCTGCTTTTGCGGCCTAAAAAGGTTACAGACCTTGTTTTTTTGCATCTTTACCCTGTATGAAGGGTATCACGCGCTTTTTTCCAACCATGCTTTGCATCGCCATGTTCGTTCCAGCCCTTTTCCTGGGTTATGGCGTTGAGCGTTCCAATTTTGGTCCGCTGGTGTTGACATACGGTGTGTGGTTTGCCCTATTCCTGTTCGTTTTGTGGCGTTGGGGCGATGCTCCCGAACACCGGCGTTTGCTTTTGGGTACGGGCGTTGCGTTGCGTGTTGCGATGGTGTTTGGTTTGCCATTGTTGTCGGATGATATCTATCGTTTTCTTTGGGATGGCCGGTTGTGGGCCGCAGGTTTTCACCCTTTTTTGCACACGCCCCGCGAATTTCTGGAGCAAGGTCTGTGGGCTTCTGGTATTGATGCCGGATTGTTTGCAAAACTCAATTCACCCGATTACCACACCGTTTATCCGCCGCTGGCACAAAGCGTTTTTTACCTTTCGGCGCTTGTAGGAACTTCAAGCTTGTGGCCAAGCGTTTTGGTCATCAAGTTGTTTTTACTGGCCTGCGAGCTGGGCACCCTGTACCTGCTGCACAAACGTTTTCCCCTTGGACGGGGTGCGTTGCTTTACGTACTAAATCCTTTGCCAATCCTCGAAATTTGCGGCAACGCACATTTTGAGGGCGCGGCGGTATTTTTTGTGTTGCTGGGATTGTTTGCGCTCCACCATGGCCGTACGGCTTTTGCCGCCACCTCCTGGGCACTTGCGGTGGCCGCCAAACTGGTGCCTTTGCTTTTTGTTCCGATCCTATTGCGTTACCTGGGCTGGAAAAAAGGGTTGCAGTTTATGGGAGTATTCGGATCTGCATGCCTCGTTTTGTTCGCACCTTTATTCAACTTTGAGGTATTGCAAAACATGGCTTCCAGCCTCGATTTGTATTTTCAAAAATTCGCGTTTAACGCCAGTTTGTTTTATATTTTTTGGGAAATAGGACGGTTTTTCGGGCAATACACGATGGACAAAACCCTGGGTCCGCTTATGGCTGTTTTTGCCGCAGGCGGTATTTTGTTCCTCGCCTGGCGTTTGCGAAAAAAGGATGCGCGACTCGTCACCTTCATGCTATTGGCTTCGGTGTGGCACCTGCTGTGGTCGTCCACAATACACCCCTGGTACCTGTGTTTGCCGCTTGTTTTGGTGCGAAGTTCGAAGTCCGAAGGGTGGACTGTCGACCGTCGACTGTCGACTGTCGACTTACTTCGCACTTCGCATTTCGTACTTTTCTGGTCGGGCAGTGTGATTCTTTCATACAGCCATTACGCTGGCGGCGGATTTCAGGAACATTATGCTTTGATCACCCTGGAATATGTTTTGCCTTTCCTACTTGCTCTTAGTCTTTGCCTTCTCCCACGAAATAATCCTCTTTGTTCCGAAACAACACATTGAACGTGGTCATGCTACCGTAGCAGCGGGTGATGTATTGCTGGAGGTTGACCTTGTCTTCGTCGTCGAGTTTTTTGCTGGCGTTGATGTTTTGTTCGAGCACGCGCAGGCGGTCGCGCATCATGACAATTTTGTGGAAAAACGTATCAATGGGTACTTCTTTGCTCGACGTGGCGGTGTCGCCGGGTTGCAAAAGCATTTTACCATTTTTCCAGCGGTCGCCCAGGGGGGTAAGTTCGAGGGCTGTGCCGGCCCAGGAGCGCAGGATACGCACGAGGCTTTGTTCGGCTTCGGAAAAGGTTACGGTTTCTTCGGTCGGAATGGCGTCGACGACTTCCCAGGATGCGTAATCTTTGCCTACCATTTTGAGTCCGAACTGGATGAAACATACTTCGTAGGCGGCAACGTGCAGGCGTACCACAACACCGTCGCCAAAAGCGGGGTGTTTAACGCGGGAGCCAATGCCGAGCAAGGAGGTTTGCATGCGATTAGGGTTTTGAATGTTGTGGTTGGTTGAATAGGTATTTTTCTATTTGCAGGGCTACGCCCAAAAGAAGCAAAAAGGATGCGATCGCGGCATACCATGGAATGGAAATATCCTGTTCCAGGTCGATGGCTGAAATATCCTTACCATAAAGGTATTGTGCCACGACCTGAAATCCATTGTTGAAAAAATGCGCGATGACGGGTATCCAGAAGTTTCCGGTGCGCCAGTAGAGCCATCCGAGCAAGAGGCCGAGCAACATACGCGGCAAAAAACCTTCAAACTGAAAATGGATAAAACTGAAAATGGCAGCGCCGAGGACAAGGGCAATCCACGGATTGGCGATGCGGCGCATGAGCTGTTTTTGCAGCAGTCCGCGAAAAATCAGTTCTTCGCCAAGGGCAGGAAGCAGGGCAATGATGGTTAGGTTGGCCAGCAGTTCCCACGGTGAATCCATAACCAGCAAAGCTTTAATGGCTTCGTTGGTTTGCTCCTCCATTACCTTGAATGCATCCGGAAGGGGTAGGGCTTTGTTGATTTCCAGGGAAAAAAGCACCAGAGGCAAGGAAACAGCCATTAGCAGAAGTGCCAGTCCTGCAAGAACTGCCTTAGGCGCAGGCGACCAGCCGAGGTAATGACGCCAGTCGGTATTGATCGTTTCGTTTTCCGGACGGTAAAGGCGGTAAAAAAGGTACAGCACCGTAGCTCCCGACAAGACGAATGTTCCCAGATGGTTCAGCCCCAGCAACAGGCGAACCTGCCATCGATCTGCTGAGGTGGCATCGGCGGTGAGTTGGGTGGGGTCCAGGGATGTATTCAGGCCGAATGCCATAGAGATCAACTGATACACCAACACGCCGGCAAGCGCTCCTGCAAGACAGGCGATGAAGGTGGCCAGCAGGACCACCTGCGGGCGTGCCTCCGGCGGGGCGGCAGGGTGGGGGGATGCAAAAGAAATTGGGCTTTCGTCCACAGGCGTTTTACTTTTGCGTCAAAGATAGCGGACAACCATGAATCTAAGTGTCAACATCAACAAAGTAGCCCTGCTGCGCAATGCACGGGGAAGCGACATGCCCGACCTGCTGCAGGTTGCGCGCGATTGTGAAGCCTTCGGCGCCGACGGCATCACCGTACATCCCCGGCCCGACCAACGCCATGTGCGTTACGACGACATACCGTTGCTGCGCCAGGTTGTAACCACCGAATTCAACATTGAAGGCAAACCCGAAAGGGATTTTCTTGATCTGGTGCTGGCCAATCCGCCGCACCAGTGTACGCTGGTGCCCGACAGTCCCGGGCAGCTCACGTCCGACCACGGCTGGGATACCATCGGGCAACGCGATTACCTGCGTGAAGTGATTGGAGAGTTGAAAAGCAAAGGCATCCGTGTGTCGATCTTTGTGGATCCCGACGAACGTATGGTGGAAGGCGCTGCTGCTACGGGCGCCGACAGGGTGGAATTGTACACAGGCCCTTATGCTCATGGTTTTTACGACAACAAAGAAGCATCTGTGGCGCCGTATGCCCGGGCGGCGGTTGCGGCTGCTCGGGTAGGGTTGGGCCTGAATGCCGGGCACGACCTGAACCTCGACAACCTGAAGTATTTTCGGGAGCATTGTCCGGGGCTGGCAGAGGTGAGCATTGGTCACGCCTTGATTTGCGACGCCTTGTACTATGGTTTTGCCAATACCATTCGCATGTATCAACGGCAGTTGAAAGGATAAATAAAACCTTTCGGCGAAAAATCGCTGTTTCGTCGTTTGGGGTAAAGATAAAGAAGCATATTGATAATGAATACTTTACATTAGGCAATACAGTATTTTCTTTGGTTGTTTTGCAAAAAAATAAAAATTGGTGTGCAGGATTTTGCGCAGAATGCGCTATCTTTGCTTGTACCTTCTTGACATTGCAGAATAAAATAATTTTGTTAACCTACCGAATCAAACTTTTACCGTGCCGTTGGCAGGTAGTGTGCTTTTGTGAAGCGCACCTACCTGCCGTTCGGCATTTTTTTTTTCTGTGAAACAGGGGGGATTCCCCATAATCCAATGAAGTACGCAGGTAGGAATTACCTGTCAGTAACCGCATCTATTCTTTAACCAAATCTTATTTTCGTATGAAGCGAATACTAACAACCATGTGTCTGTTGTTGGCCGTAGCAGGTATGGCTATGGCCCAGCGTACCATCTCAGGTACCGTAACAGGCGATGACGGCGAAACGCTTATCGGCGCAACCGTCAGCTTAAAAGGAACCGGCGGCGGCGCCCGTAGCGACCTAAACGGTCGTTATTCGGTGCAAGTGCCCGATGGTTTGAACACGCTTGTTTTCTCTTACACCGGTTATCAAACCCAGGAACTTGCTCTCGGCGCCAGCAATGTGGTCGATGTGGTGATGGTTTCGGGCACGGTGCTGCAGGAAGCCGTTGTGACGGCACTTGGCATCACCCGCGAAGAAAAATCGCTGGGTTATGCCGTGCAGTCGCTCGATGGCGACCAATTCACCAGCGCCCGCGATGCCAGCAACGTGGTGAACTCCCTTTCGGGTAAAATCGCAGGTGTGAACGTCATCAGTTCCTCGGGTAACGTAGGGTCTTCCTCGCGCATCACCATCCGTGGAAACAACTCGATCACCGGCAACAACCAGCCGTTGTTTGTGGTGAACGGCATTCCTATTGACAACTCCGCGCGCAATTTTGCGCCCAACGGAGGCACCCAGTTCGGTGGCGTTGACTTTGGCAGCGCTATTCAGGACATCAACCCCGACGACATCGAAACGGTTACGGTACTGAAAGGTCCAAACGCCGCTTCGCTTTACGGTACGCGCGGCGCCAATGGTGTTATCCTCATCACCACCAAAACGGGCAAAGGCGCTCAGAAAGGTCTGGGGGTGAGCTACACTGGCGACATCGGTTTCTCCAATCCGCTGCGTCTTCCTACTTACCAGAACAAGTTTGGTCAGGGTGTTGATTTCCAGTTCAACTACGTAGACGGTACCGGCAACGGTGTTTACGACGGTACGGACGAAAGCTGGGGCCCTTCCTTCGACTCTGCCATCAACGGAGCCGACGGTATTGACAACAACGGCGACGGCAACATCGATGAACAAGGTGAAGGTGAAATGCTCAACCAATTCATGAACAACGGAGCTTTGGCGCCATGGGTTGCACAACCCAACAACGTGAACAGCATTTTTGAAACCGGTGTCGCTTTTACCAACAACATCGCCATCACGGCCAATGGCGACCGCGCCAATGCACGTTTTTCGTACACCAACTTCAACCAAACGGGTATGGTCCCTAATACCGACCTGAAGCGCAACACCTTCAACCTCGGTTTTGGAATGAAATTGAACGATAAAATCACCACAGAGGGCAACATAACCTACACGGTTTTGGATTCCGACAATCGCCCTGGTATCGGTTACGATGGAGACAACATCTTGCAGCAAACCATCTGGGCTGGCCGTCAGGTTGACTGGGATTACCTGCGCGCCAACTACAACGAGCTCGACAACATGGGCCGCGTTGTAAATTGGAACCACAACTACCAAAACAACCCATTCTTTACCTTGTACAGAAACACGAAGCCGCAGCGGCGTAACCGCGTCAATGGTTTTTATGCCATGCACTTCCAGTTGCTCGAATGGCTGAAACTCTCGGGACGTATCGGTACCGACTATTACAACGACTACCGCGAGGTGCGTTTCGACAAAGGAACGAACACCAATCCGAATGGCCGTTTCGACCGTTTGGAGTACAACTCGACGGAAACGAACATGGACGTTATGCTGACGGCAAACAAAAACATTACCGACAACATTTCGATCGTTGCTTCGCTTGGTGTTGCTCGCCGCGACAACCGTTTTCTCGGAAACGAACAAACAGCTACCGCACTTGTTGTTCCCAGCCTGTTCAACTTTTCCAATGCCGACGGCGCTGTTCAGTCCAACAACTTCATCAACCGCCAGCGCATCAATTCGGTGTTTGGAACCGTATCGCTCGGATTTTACAACTTCATTTACCTCGACGGTTCGGTCCGTAACGACTGGTCTTCAACGTTGCCGGAAGCAAACAACAGCTTCCTGTATCCTGCGGTTAACCTCGCTGTGGTACTTTCAGAAAAATTCACCATTCCGGGTGTTTCTTTCTTGAAAGTGCGTGGTAGTTATGCCGAAGCCGGTAAAGATACCGATCCTTACAGCCTTAACTTCGCCTACGGTGCCAACACACCCTGGGGTGGTTTGCCAAACTTTACGGTACCTGGCGCGCGTCCGAACAACCAACTCAAACCCGAACGTTCCAAATCGTGGGAAACCGGTCTTGAAGCCCATTTCTGGCAGGATCGCGTTCGCCTTGACCTTACGTACTACAACACAAATACGATCGACCAGATCATTCCGCTCAACGTGTCCAGCACAACCGGCTTTTCCAGCCGCATCACCAATGCCGGTACCATCCAGAACGATGGTATTGAGGTCCAGTTTGGCCTCACACCGGTGCGCACTGCCAACTTCCGCTGGGACATCGATCTCAACTGGGCTAAAAACAACTCCATCGTGAAAGACCTTCCCGAAGGCGTTACGGAAATTACCATCAACACCAACTGGGGCCTGCGACTTGTAGCCCGTGAAGGTGAAGAATACGGTGTATTGGTTGGTCGCCGCGTAAAACGTGCTCCCGATGGCCAGATCATTGTGAACGAAGCTACCGGCAGCCCCATCCTCGATGTGGATGAAAACGGCAGCAACACCAACTTCGTGCTTGGTTCCATCACACCCGACTGGGTGGGCGGCATTCGCAACACCTTCACCTGGAAAGGCTTCTCGCTCAGCGCCCTCATTGATGCGCGTCAAGGTTCCGATCTGTTCTCCATGACTTACGTATTTGGCCGCTACGCCGGTGTACTCGAAGAGTCGCTCGAAGGCCGTAACACGCTAGACGAAGTTCAAAACGGTTACAACTATGGCGGTGTTTACGCAACGACTGATGCCAATGGTAACGTAACGTATTCGCCCAACCAGGTTAAACGTACGGCGGAAGCATGGAACGCTGATTTCTACAACCGCCGCCACGACCGCGGTGTATTTGACGCCTCATTCGTTAAACTGCGCGAAGTAGTTTTGGGCTACGACATGCCCCGCGAGTGGTTTACCAATTCATTTGTAAACGGTGTTCGTCTCAGTGTTTATGGCCGCAACCTGGCCTTGATGAGCAGCAACGTACCGCACGTGGACCCCGAAACGGCTTTCGATAACACGAACGCCATGCAAGGCATCGAATTTGGTCAATTGCCTTCGGCCCGTACCGTTGGTGTGACCTTGAACGCCAATTTCTAAACCATCCTTTGCAATCAAACGTTTAAATGATATGAAAAATCTGAAAGTATGGTTGTTGATCCTCGTGGTGGCATTTTCCAATGCCTGCACCAAAGACTTTGAGGAAATCAACACCAATCCAAACCAGGCTGAAGAAGTGCCGCTGACCAACGTTTTGTTGTCCGCGACCACCCAGGGTGTCCGCCGCATCCACGGCGCAGGCATGAACATGACCTACGCGGGTCTGTGGGCGCAACACTATGCCAAAATTCAATACATTGACGAAGACTGGTACGAATTCCGCTCCGACGCCCTGACGGCCTATTGGGACGGTCTTTATGCCGGTCCTCTGGCCGACCTTCAGGACATCCTGAACCGCGCCGACAACCCGAGCAACATGCGCGCTGCCGCGTTGACCCTGAAGTCATACTACTTCGGTGTGATCACCGACATGTGGGGCGAAGCTCCTTACTCGGAAGCACTTGATCCCGACCGTACGGTAAACCCGTCTTACGACAGCCAGGAAAACATCTACGCCGGCATCATTGCCGACCTTGAGACGGCTTCCGCCATGTGGGGACAAGCCGATGCCTTGGGTGTTGGCGATGTGATTTACGGCGGCGATGTGGCCCTTTGGAAAAAATACACCAACTCGCTGCTCGCCCGCTACCTCAACCGTGCCAAGCACAAAAATCCAGCTTACGTTACCAAACTGGCTGCATTGCTTTCGAATCCGGACAACCTGATAGCCAGCAATGGTGAAAATGCGCTGATGTCGTATCCCGACATTACGCCCACAGGCTCCAACCCGCTGTACAACGACAAGTACAACAGTGGCCGTAACGACCATGCTGTGAGCAAAACCCTGGTGGATCTTATGACCGGCGACCCACGCCTTCCCGTGTATGCAGAGGTAAACAACGCAGGTATCTACGTTGGACAGCCCAACGGTACTGTCGAGCCCAGCCCATTCTCTGCTGTTTCGCAAATTGGTGCGAAGTTCCGCGACGATTTTGCCGCGCCTTCCTACCTGTTTACGTATGCTGAAGTGCTGTTCATTCGCGCAGAAGCAGAAAACAGCAAAATGGCTTACCTCGACGCCATCATCGCTTCCATGCAACAACAAGGCGTAGCTGGCGACCAGGCTTTCCTCGATGCCGTAGACGCTGCTTTCGATGCCGATGCAGATCGCGCCATTGCAACTCAAAAATGGATTGCTCTGTTCGGCGACGGTACCGAGGCTTTTACCGAGTTCCGTCGTACCGGATTCCCGAGCGAAATCGTTGAAGTACCTCTGAGCGGTTTTCCCGGCCAGGGCGTACCCAAACGTTTCCCTTACCCCACCAGTGAAACAGGCAACAACAAGGTCAACCTTGAGGCTGCACTGGGCCGCCAGAACATCGACGCTTCCGGCTTGTTCGGAGATGCGATGTGGTGGAAACTCTAAACCAACAAGAACAAATCAACCTCCGTATCTTGCCCCCGGCGCCCTTTTTTGTGCGCCGGGGGCTTTTTTATTAGGTGTACCCACCAAAAAGTCGGAAATTCGCATCCAACAGGGGAAGACAACTTCTGTGCTTCCAAAATTTTGTAAACCATGTTTTCCGACGATCGCATCCGCAGCAACAAAGCCGTCAAACGACCGATGCTTATCTTGGGCGCTTCCATGACCATCATTTACATTGGGCTGGGTGCCTGGCTTTTCTTCGACCAAAGTTTCGTGCCAGGCATACAAACCGAATTCAGGAATATTTTTGCCACCATGTTGCTGGTTTACGGCGTTTTTCGCGGCTGGCGCTTTTGGCAGGATTACCAAGCGCCCTGATTTTTCCATTTCCAAAAAATACACACCTTATGAAACTCCTCCTTCCAGTGCTCTTTTTATGCACTTTATTTGCCGCCTGCGGCGAAAAAACCGATAAAACAGGCAAAGTACTTGACACACCCACCACAGGAGAACTAACCATCATGGTGGATGAAGGTTACCAACCCATCATCGCTTCCTGCATCGAAGTGTTCAACGTATCCTACCGCCGCGCCAAACTAAGTGCCATTTACACCTCGGAAGGCGATGCGGTGAACAACATCATCAAAGATTCCACCCAGGTGATCGTGGTTACCCGAACGTTCACCGAGAACGAACTGAAGTTTTTTAAGCAACGTGGTTTTGAACCCAAGGTCACGCCCATAGCCTACGATGCCGTTGCTTTTATTGTCCACCCCAGCAACAACGACAGCGTGTTTGCCATCGAACACATGCGCGATATTCTTCAGGGGAAAACCCAAAAATGGTCGCAGTTTAACCCCAAATCGAAACTTGGCGACATCCTGCTGGTGTTCGACAATCCGCTTTCCGGTACGGTGCGTTATGCCAAAGACAGCATTGCCGAAGGCGCAGCCCTGCCCGCCAACGCCTCCGCGCTCAACACCAACGAAGAAGTGATCAATTACGTAGCCCAAACACCGGGCGCCATAGGCGTCATTGGTGCCAATTGGATATCCGATACCGACGATAAAGGCGTGCAGAAATTCCTCTCACAGGTGCGTTTGGTGGACATTGCCAAAGCACCTGGAGCAGAAGGTTTCGGCCCTTACCAAGCTTACCTGTCGACAGGCGATTACCCTTTCAAACGCACGGTGTACATCATCAATGCGCAAGCCAGGCCGGGGTTGGGACAGGGATTTGCAGCATACCTCGCTGGGCCGGACGGACAACGCATTGTGCTTAAAGACGGATTGTTGCCGGCACAAGCGCCCACCAGACTCATTCAAGTTTCAAAAGAATAATTTGATTTTGATTAAAAAAAGGCTCCAAACAACCTTTTACAGCATGCCAACGTTAACCTTATATTAAAAAATGTAGGTTTTGCCAAACGCTTTGTGGATTTCATGCTGAAAAAGCGTCTAAAAAATGGAACTTTGCAGCCGCTGTCCAAACAGCAAAGCGAACTAAAACTTTTTCCGAACGATGACGACTTTTTTGAAACACAGCGCCCTTTTCCTGGCGGTTCTTTTTGTAAGCACCCTCGCAGCCCAAACCCCCGACGAAGGTTTATCGGCCATGCAATTTGAAGAATGGGATAAAGCCATTGCCCATTATACCAAACTTACCCAGGCCGATGCCACCAACCAGGATGCATGGCTTACCCTGGGCAATGCCTACCTCGCCAAAGGCGATAAAGTGAAGGCAAAAGAAGCTTGGGATGCAGCATTCACTGCAAAATCGGATGCTCCAATGGCCTACACCGCCAACGGCCGCAATCTGATGATTCAGGACAAACAAACCGAAGCCGACGCGCAATTTGCCAAAGCAGCCAAAAACGGTAAAAAAGATGTCGCCTCCCTTCGCCAGATCGGAGAGTCCTTCCTTTTTTACACACCGGCAGGAAGCAAACGTCCGAACTTTGTTCGTGCGGAAGAAAAACTTAAGGCTGCCATTGAAGTCAACTCCAAAGATTTTCTTTCGCTCATGGCGTTGGGTTATACCTACAAGGAAATGTCAAATGGAGGTTTGGCCGCGCAGCAATACGAATATGCCGCCCAGTTGCAGCCTAAGAATCCTTTGCCCATGTACATGCTGGCCAAGGTGTATAAAACAGCTAAAATTGATCAGAAATTTCTCGAAAACATCGACAAAACCCTTGTCGTTTCACCCAGTTACACCCCGGCACTTCGCGCCAAAGCAGAACACTTCTACTTTGGCCGTGAGTGGGAAAATGCTCTGGCAGCTTACAAGGAACTGATCACCAAAGGCGACGCCGTTACCATCGATGATGAAATGTTGTTTGCCAATACCCAGTTCATCAACAAAGATTACCAGGGTTGCATCAATACCGTGGAAAAAATCATCCAGAAAGAC
Source organism: Chitinophagales bacterium (assembly GCA_038249605.1). Taxonomy (GTDB): domain Bacteria; phylum Bacteroidota; class Bacteroidia; order Chitinophagales; family Saprospiraceae; genus M3007. Next base: position 15,482 of record JBBSDH010000026.1, read on the forward strand.
GGATCCAAAAACTACTTGCGCCGCCTGCTGGGATACTGCTATTACGAAACCGGCGATTATACCAAAGGACTCGCCATCATGAACGAGTATTTCAAAGTGGTAACGCCCGAAAAAATTCTGGCTTCAGACTACCAATATCTCGGACGTCTGCAGGTAAAAACAAAAAGCGATACCCTACAAGCCATCGGCAATTTTGGCAAAGCCATTGGCATGGACTCGTTGATGTGGCCGCTTTACAAGGAAATGGCCGAGTTGAACTATGCCACACGCGACTACTGCGGCGCAGCGTTGAATTTCCAGAGGCACATCGACTCGTTGCCCAAGCCCGACGCAACACAGTATTATTACCTGGGTACCAGCCATTACTATTGCCGCAATGACTCGATGAATTACCAGAAAGCACTTGCATCGTTTAGCAAAGTAGCTGAAATTGTTCCTACGGCTACTTTGGGCCATTTCTGGAGCGGAAAATCTGCTGCACAACTTGACCCGGATGTGGAAGCCAATCCTGATCTGCTTCCTGAATTTGGTTTGGCTTTACCGTATTTTGAAAAATACATCGAAATTGCCAGTGCAGATATTGACAAAAACAAAAAGGATTTGGTAACAGCTTACGGATACAACGTGTTCACTTATTACGCACACAATCAACAGGCCAAATACGATGCTGCCGTTGTTAAATTGCTGGAAATTGATCCGACCAACGAAACGGCTCTCGGGCTGCAACAAAACGTGAAAGACAACAATGGAATGATTCCTCCACAAACCAATACGCCTACACCTGTTAAAGGAAGCAATAAGTAATAGACTTCGACCTGTTAGAATACAATTACAAAAGCCACTTTGCGTCAGCAAGGTGGCTTTTGTGCTTTGTAATGCATACCATCCGTACAACCGCTAAATGTTGTATTTTTAGGCATGTTCTGCCGTGACCTGTTCGTCTTATTGTTGCTTTTGCCATTGTCCCTGATGGCACAGGAACCTGCCTACCTGCACTATGGTGTGCAGGACGGGCTGCCGGGCAATCTGGTATACTGTGGTTTGCAGGACCGCAACGGGCTGCTTTGGTTTGGTACAGACAAAGGGTTGGCTTGTTTTGACGGCTCCCGTTTTCATGTATTCGGTATGGCCGACGGGTTGCCGGATCCCGAAGTGCTGAATTTGGTTGAAGACGAAAACAATCGCCTGTGGATTTCGTGTTTTCGAAAAAAGCCCTGTTACCGGATGAACGGCCGAATTGTTAATTCAAAATCCGATACCCTGCTCGATAAAGTGGATTTTGAGATCGGCATGGCCGATTTTTCGCAAGACAACAACGCTGTTTGGATAACCGGTCTGGAACGGGACTTTTACCGCTACGACAATAAGGGAATGCACACTGTGATTTTGGACGGCTCCGCCGCACGATTTGGAAAGATTGGACGTAAAAGTTTCATCTTTTCAACCAACGAAATTGCAGAGTACAAGTCCGACAACGACTTGCCCATTGTATTCAGGTTTAACCATAATTTGGGCAGGGACTTACCCTTTGTGGGTTTCAGCATTTCAGGCAATCTGGTGCTGTATTCCTGGTCCGACCGGTTGATTTTATTGGAATGGCAGCATGATCGTTTCGTACAGCTTGATGTGCTTATGGGCGTGTCGGGAAGGGTTTTTACGGACAGTGAAGGCGATTTTTGGGTTTGTTCACTCAATGATGGCGCATTGAATTTTTCGAAAAAGCCTAAAAATCTCAAGAACCCTCAACGTTTCCTTGTTGGCAAAAAGACAACGGCCATGTTTGAAGACAACCAGCGGACCCGCTGGTTTTGTACCCTGGGACAAGGTATATATGCCTTAACGGACAACCCTGCCATTCAATACACCCAATTGACGGAAAAGTATTCGTCCAACATTACGGCGCTTTTTTCTGATAAAAATGGCAAAGTGTATGTGGGGGATGATGTTGGAAACATCCATTTTATTGATCCTGCCATGCAAGTGACGCGCACGAACCATCTTCAAACATTGGATGGGTACAGCAGGTGCCGTCAGATCATTGGTACAGAAGATGGGAGCGTTTGGTATGGTACAGACGAAGGTTTGTTCCGGGAGAAAGATGGCAGATTTAATTATTGGTCCATTGTAACCACTGGGATTAAAGGAATTTTGCACCAAAACAACCTAATTTGGTTTGCTACGTTTTCAAAGTTGGGCTATTTTAAGGTGAATGAAAAAGAATTTAACCTGCTGAGCAGCCGAAGGTATACTTGTATTGGAGAGGACAGTGAAGGAGGTATCTGGGCCGGGGGCATCGATGGTATTTTCTCAAAGGCTGATGGATTTGGATACAATTGGGGCGAATCCTACTCGCCGTTGCTAAACCGCATCAGTGGCATACACAAGGCCAATGAACCCTATTTGTGGGTTTCCAATCCAGAGCACGGCCTTCTGCGCCTTAAAGTGGATGAAGGTAAAGTACAAGGTTTGGAGATCATCAACGACAGCCTTCCACTAGCAATTCACAACATCCAATCCATGTACCGGGATACGGAGGCACGGTTGTGGCTGTCAACCAACCAAGGTGTTTTCAGGATAGATCATGACCTGAATGTGGTACGGTATGATCATCGCGATGGCCTTGCCAACGATGATGTGAATGCCGTAACCATAACAGGCGATACCCTTTGGGTGGGTACTGTGGGTGGGCTGACACGCATCAAAATGATACCCTTTACCGAAGAAAGCAACTTCCGAACCATTTTGGCCAGCATGCGCTATCAACAGGGCGACAAAGTGGTGAACCACTTGATGCTTGATGCCTTAGCGCTTCCGGATACCTTAATCCAATTGCCATGTGATGCAAATTTGGTTGCAGTTGAACTGGCCGGATTGGACTTTCGAAGTTCGGGTGGTTTGCGATTCATTTGTGTGCTTACAGAGCGGTTGGCGCCATTGACCAACCTTACGCTTGATAATCTTTTTGGATGGATGTTCAACGGTTTCAAACCTGTTTCCCAATCGCGTACCATTGCAAGCGGCACTTTCGATTTTGGCATCAAATTGCCACCGGGGCGCTATGTACTGGAAGCCACTGCCATAAACAGCAGGGGCGTAGAAAGCAACCAGCCCGTTCGGTTGGAATTGATCATGCCTGCATACTGGTACGAAACCATCTGGTTTTGGCTTTCGGTGTGGAGTTTGTTGGGCTTGCTGATTTACAAAACAGTTGGCGCCCAATTGGCTATTCACCGTTTGCGGGCTTCCATTTCCGAGCTTCAACTACAAACTTTGCAATCGCAAATAAACCCGCATTTTATCGGCAATGCCATCAACAGCATTCAGCAGTTTTTTTATCCGCCCAACCCTGCCAAAGCCAGCGAATATGTGTCGTTGCTTACACGGTTGTTGAGGCGTACCCTCGAGTTTTCGGAACACGCTTTTGTTGGCTTCGGCGATGAAGTCGCGTACGACACCGATTACCTGGAACTCAACCGTTTGCGTTTCGGCAATCATCTCGTATACACCGTCGAAGGCGCCAATCTCATTGATCCCCAAACACCTTTCCCTTCCATGATGTTGCAACCTTTACTGGAAAATGCAACGATTCACGGCATTGCGCCCGATGGCAATACAGTGTTGAATCTTCATTTTGAGCAGTTGGGAAAAAAATTGGTTTGTACTCTGACCGACAACGGCGTCGGCATCCATGCCATGCAACAGCGGCCTACGGAGCATGGACGCGTGTCGAAAGGTCTACAGATGTTGCATAAAAAAGCAGAAACCATCAACCAACTCTACCGCGTCAACATGACCTTGCAAATCATCGATCTCAGCGAATCGAATATTGCCGGCAGCCACGGTACAAGGGTGGTACTTGCTTACGAGCCTGAAAAGATGCAGAGCATTCGGTCAAGAACCATAAAAGGACTGCTTCAAAGGTTTTTTAAATTTTACCGTCCATGAACTCAAAAGCCATCCGAACCCTGATTGTTGACGATGAGCTGGGCGCTGTTAAAACGCTGCGCGGTATGCTGGGCGAATATTGCCCGGAAATACATGTGCTCGATGAAGCACTGAATGTCACCGATGCACTCAAAGCAGTGGAAAAACACCGTCCCGATCTGGTGTTTCTGGACATCGAAATGACCCACGGATCAGGGTTTGATTTTTTGCGTCAGTACGAACGCATTCCTTTTGGAGTCATCTTCACAACCGCTTATCCCGAACACGCAGTTGATGCCATCAACCATGTACAACCCTGGGCCTACCTCGTGAAACCCATCAACGTAAAAGAACTAACCAAAGCCGTGGAAGTGGCTTCTGAAAAAATGGCCCAACCTCGGGCGCAAAATAACCCTGAAACAGCCTCCGATAAAAACCTGGTGTTCCAGGACGGCCGAAAAGGCGCTTTGGTGGTGCGCCTCCATGAAATGTTGCTGTTTGAAGCACAGGGCGCCGTAACGATTCTGCATTACGAACGCGACGGCAAGGTGCACAAACACATGATGTACCGGTCGTTGAACAACCTGATGAACCAGCTTCCCGAAACCATGTTTTGCCGCACCCACCACCGAAGCATTGTGAATATGAACCGCATCATCCGCTTCGAACGTACTGGCCGCAACGGGATACTTCACCTGCACCAGAGATTGAAAGCTGTGGTGTCCATCGGGAAAATGGAGGCGTTTGAGAAAAAATTGTCTTAACCTGGATTTTGGGGATTTTGGGGATTTGATTTTAATGAGATTTTGAGATTTGGATGATTGGATTGGATTTTAAATGGATTGGATTTTAAATGGATTGGATTTAAAATCCAGGTAAAACAAACGGCCATCCCGACATTCCGGGACAGCCGTTTTGCTGTTGTCTATGGTAAATCTCGCGTTAAGAGCTGATCAAAAGGCCGCGGCAACTCAGTAGAGGACGGGGGCCGACCGGACTGGTGTGGGAACAGCGATGTATAGAGAGGGAAACTGAACAGCTGATGGAAAAAAAAATGGGTTCCAGTTCCCCGGCTCGGCTGCGTTTTCCTTTTCCGGTTGCCGCGGATAATTTTAAGTCGACAGTCAACAGTCCGCTTTGACTGTCGACTGCCGACTAATTTTTATGCTGAGCAGGCTTCGCAGTCGGGATTGTCGATGCTGCAAATCTTGCCTTGTACTTCTTCCGGGTTGAGCGCTTCCATTTTTGGGACGTCCACTTTGGCGCTTACCGTTGCGTCGCTGGTCACTTTGTTTACAAATTTTTGCTGGTGTTTTTGTCCCAGTGTAAATTTGATCGGGTCGGTGGCTGCTTTGCTGCGCAGGTAGTACATGCCAGTTTTGAGGCCTTTTTGCCAGGAGTAGAAGTGCATGCTCGACAGTTTGGCGAACGTGGGCGCTTCCATAAACACGTTCAGGCTTTGGCTTTGGCAGATGAAGGCGCCGCGGTCGGCCGACATGTCGATGATCACTTTTTGGCTGATCTCGTAGGCTGTTTTGTACAGGTCGCGCACTTCCAGCGGAATGTCTTCGATGCCCTGTATGGAGCCATTGGCGGCCATGATGGCTTCGCGCATTTCTTCGTTCCACATGCCCAGGCGCACGAGGTCGCGCATGAGGTATTTGTTCACCACAATGTGCTCACCGGCGAGGGTGCGGCGGGTGTAGAGGTTTGAGGTATACGGTTCAAAGCACTCGTTGTTGCCGAGGATCTGGCTGGTGCTGGCGGTGGGCATGGGTGCAAGCAGCAGAGAGTTGCGGATGCCGTCTTTCACGACACTTTTGCGTAGTCCCTCCCAGTCCCAGCGTTTGGAAGGCTGCACGTCCCAGAGGTCGAACTGGAACTTGCCTTCGCTGATGGGCGATCCTGGAAATGTGGTGTAAGCGCCGTGTTGTTTGGCCAGTTCGTGGCTTTCTGTAATGGCTGCGAAGTAGATTGTTTCGAAAATATCCTTGTTGAGCTGGCGTGCCTCCGGCGAATCGAACGGGAAACGCATGAGGATAAACGCGTCGGCCAGGCCTTGGACGCCGATGCCGATGGGGCGGTGGCGCATGTTGGAGTTCTCTGCTTCCGGAATGGGGTAGTAGTTCACATCGATCACCTTGTTGAGGTTGCGTGTGACCACCCGGGTGATGTCGTAAAGTTTCTGGAAGTTGTATTTGCCGTCTTCCACAAATTTGGGCAGGGCCAGGGAAGCCAGGTTGCACACGGCCACTTCGTCGGGTGAGGTGTACTCGATGATTTCGGTACACAGGTTCGAGGAGCGGATGGTGCCCAGGTTTTTCTGGTTGCTCTTTTTGTTGGCGGCGTCTTTGTACAGGATGTATGGTGTGCCGGTTTCGGTCTGACTTTCCAAAACGGCGTTCCACAGTTCGCGGGCCTTCACTATTTTTCGCTGACGGTTTTCCTGTTCGTATTTGTGGTACAAAGCTTCGAATTCACCGCCGTACACATCGCAAAGACCGGCAGCTTCGTTCGGGTCGAAAAGCGACCAATCGGCGTCTGCTTTTACCCGTTCCATAAACAGATCGGGGATCCAGAGGGCATAGAAGAGGTCGCGGGCGCGCATTTCTTCCTTACCGTGGTTCTTTTTCAGTTCCAGGAATTCGTACACATCGGCATGCCATGGCTCCAGGTAAATGGCGAAAGCGCCTTTGCGTTTGCCGCCGCCCTGGTCTACGTAGCGTGCCGTGTCGTTGAACACGCGCAACATGGGAATGATGCCATTGGAGGTGCCGCCGGTACCTTTGATGTAGGAACCTGTGGCGCGGATGTTGTGGATGCTGAGGCCGATGCCGCCGGCACTTTGGCTGATGAGTGCGCAGCGCTGAAGCGTTTCAAAAATGCCGCCGATGCTGTCGTCGGTCATGGTGAGCAGGAAGCAGCTTGACAATTGCGGCTTAGGTGTGCCGGCATTGAAGAGGGTAGGCGTGGCGTGTATGAACCAGCGTTCCGACATCAAGTTGTACGTTTCGATCGCCTTTTCGATGTCTTCGCCGTGGATGCCCACCGATACGCGCATGAAGAGGTGTTGCGGACGTTCAACCACTTTGCCGTTCATACGCATGAGGTACGAACGTTCGAGCGTTTTGAAGCCAAAATAGTCGAAGTCGAAATCGCGGTCGTAAATGATCGCCGAATCGAGCTGCGTTTTGTGCTTCATCACAATGTTGTACGTCTTTTCACCAATAAGACCAGCATGGGCGCCGGTTTTGGGATCGACGTAATTGTAGAGGTCGTCGATCACTTTGTGGAACGACTTTTCGGTTTCCTTGTGCAGGTTCGAAACGGCGACACGGGCTGCAAGCAGGGCGTAGTCGGGGTGCACCGTAGCCATGGAGGCGGCGGTTTCTGCGGCCAGGTTGTCGAGTTCGAGCGTAGTAACGCCATCGTAAAGGCCCATGATGACTTTCTTAGCGATGTCGATCATGTTGACGTAATCGGTGTCAAGGCCGTACGAGAGTTTTTTGAGGCGGGCCGTGATTTTATCGAAAGAAACTTCTTCGTTGCGGCCGTCGCGTTTGAATACTTGCATCATATCAGTGGTCGAATTGAGTTCGAAGTTTGGAGTTCGGAGGTTGTTGTTGCTTATTTTTTCACAAAACTTTTTGCCCAAACACCTTTTTCGGTGTTGAGTTGGAGCACGTATTGTCCGCTGGCGATGTTGGTCACGTCGATGCTGTTGCCTGTAAAGCTTTGCTGAAGCACAGTACGGCCACTGAGGTCGACGATGATGGCTTCCATCGTTTGGCCCGTCAGTTCAGCGTCTTTGATCTCAAGGTTGATCTGGCCGTTGGTCACCGGGTTGGGGAATAGGCGAACGGACGATTCGGGCAAGACTTCTTTGGCGGTGACGGCTACAAGTGGCAAAATAATGTCTTCCGTTTTGGCTTCACCCGAGCATACGCCGGGGGTATTGCCGCTTTTGCGTTTGATGAGGAAAGACAGTCCGTTGGTGATGGCCACCTGTGGCGTCACGTTGTAGAAGCCTTGCAGGGTAGGGCTGAAAGTAATGCTGAACACGTTGTTGCCTTCGGCCGTCAGTTTGTGGGCCTCGTTGGAGTTGTCCCACATGCCGTTGCCGCCAGAGGTGAGGTTTTCGGATGGATTCCAAGTCCAGATGTACACATCAGCCAGACCGAGGTTGGGGCAGGTTGTTTCATCCAGGTCCACATACAGTTTCACTGGATTGTTGAAGTTGATCAGAGCAGGTTCGGTCCAGGCAACCTGGGCTTGAGCGGAGGCGGCGATGCAAAGCATGGCCAGCATTTGGATAAAGTTTTTCATTGTCTTAACCCGGATTTTAAAGATTTAAGGAATGGATGTTTTTGATGATTTGGGGATTGGGAAAATTGGGATTTTCAGGTCCGACGCTTCGCTGGGATGACAAAAAAGGATTTGGACGATTGGATTTTGTCATCCCAGCAAAGTGTGGGACCTAAAAGTCGGCTTCGGTAGAAAACACCTGATCTTCGCGTTTGGTCATCACGCCTGCTTTGGCGTAGTCACCTACGCGTTTTTCAAAAAAGTTTGTTTTGCCTTGTATGGAAATCATGTCCATCCATGGGAAGGGGTTTGCGGTGCCGTACACTTTGTTGTTGCCGAGCGACAGGAGCAGGCGGTCGGCCACGAACTCGATGTATTGGCACATGAGTTCGGCGTTCATACCGATGAGCGATACGGGCAGGGCGTCGGTTACGAATTCTTTTTCAAACATGACGGCTTCGGAGATGATGTCCTCCAGTTCCTGCGGATCAAGTTTGTGTTCGAGCATGGAGTAGAGCATGCAAGCGAAGTCGCAGTGCATGCCTTCGTCGCGGCTGATGAGTTCGTTGGAAAAGGTGAGGCCAGGCATAAGGCCGCGTTTTTTCAGCCAATAAATGGAGCAGAACGAACCGGAGAAAAAGATGCCTTCCACGGCGGCGAAAGCAACCAGGCGGTGGGCAAAGGAAGGTGCGTTTTCGATCCATCGCAAAGCCCAATCGCCTTTTTTGGAAACACAAGGAAGCGTGCTCAGGGCATTGAAAAGGAAGTCTTTTTCCTTAGGCTCCTTAATGTAGGTGTCGATGAGCAGCGAATACATCTCGGCGTGGATGTTTTCGATGGCTACCTGGAAACCATAAAAGCAACGTGCTTCTGGGATTTGAACTTCGCGCATGAAGTTGAGCACGAGGTTTTCGTTCACGATGCCATCCGAAGCTGCGAAGAAAGCCAAAACGTGTTTTACAAAATGGCGTTCATCGTCGGTCAGTTTTTGTTCCCAGTCGATCATGTCGGCCGTGAGGTCAACCTCTTCAACCGTCCAGAACGACGCAACGGATTTTTTATACCACTCCCAAATCTTGTTGTATTTGATGGGAAAAAGAACGAAACGGTCGGGGTTTTCCGCCAGGATGGGTTCTGCGATGTTCTGAGCAGCGTCTTGTATCATAAGAATAGGTATGTAAAGAGGTTGAAAGACTGAGTTTGTTTTGTTTGTCAAGGTGTCGCCGTATCCCTCTCAAAAAAGCGGCGACTTGCACCGTTTTTTCGACAAAATTGGCCCGACAAAACCCTTAGGGGTGTGCGGGCAACGCATCATGTTTGAGTAGAGGGACCTGCTGGTAAGGCGGAGTAAATAGGACTAAAAGTACATTCGGGGTATTCTTGCGCCGTTTGAACCAACGCGAGGACGAAAGTACAGGTTTTCGAACATTTAGAAAATGTATTTTTCCACACTATGTTGATAACTATCATAAATATTTGATTATCAATGGGTAATTAAAATCTAAAAGGATACCAACAATGTTGGTAACTAATGTGGATAAATTTTAGGTGTTTTTCTGAACTGCGTATTTTACGTGCCCACCACAGATTATATGAAGTTTTACAGAGGAAAAGCACAGCGTTTCTCCCGTTCGTTATCTTATTGGAAAAAATTCAACGCTGTGTTTTTCCTCTGTGAAACTCTGGTTCATCTGTGGTAAGAACGTAAAACGCAATACTTACCTTCGCACAAATCCTGGTCATGCACAAACTCACTTTCTTCCTGCTTTTCACAGCAAACATCCTCCACGCACAATATGGCGTATACACCGAGCAAAACCTCGTGTACGGCACCGCAGTCAACTACGCAGGCGTAACCGAAACACTAACGCTCGACCTCTACAAACCCATCAACGATGGCAATACCTCCCGGCCGCTGCTCGTGCTGGTGCACGGCGGCTCGTGGCTCAGCGGTTGCAGCGCGGGCATGAACTGGCTTGCCACACGCATGTGCGCCCGCGGCTATGCCGTAGCATCGGTGAACTACCGCAAAGGATGGCATAAGGACGATTCCGTGGCCAATCCCTTCGACACCGGTGTACTGTATGCCGCCGATTCCGCCGAAGTGATTCGCGCCATGTACCGCGGCTCCCAGGATGTGCGCGGCGCCATCCGCTGGCTCAAAGCCCGCAACGGCATCGACTCTACCTGCAAAAACACGGTGCTTGTAGGCGGTGAAAGCGCCGGTGCGTACATTTCACTCATGGTTGGTCTACTCGACCGAACCGAAGAAAAACCCGTCACCTGCGGCGAACTTCCCAACGCTGTTACACCACAAGCCTCGCTATGCCAGTGCTACGATCTGAATTGTATTCAACAAAACATCGGTCCGCTCACACCCGATGAACTTGCCCGGCCCGATCTCGGTGCCATCGAAGGCGCCCTCAACCTCAACGGCGAAAATGCCCGGGTAATAGGCGTCATCGACCTTTTTGGAGGCCTGCCAGCCGAAGCCATACCCAACAACTGGTTGCAGGGACCCGATACGCCCGCACTTTACCTTTACCACCAAACCTGCGATGGCGTGGTTCCCTTCGGTTATGGCATACCCACAGCCACCATTTCGGCCAACTGTAACCTCGGATTTACACCCTGGCATCCCAACATGCCCCATACCGTAGGCTCCGGCAGTCTGGCCAATTACTTCGCTACCTTGTCCAGTCCGCCGCTTTACACCACCGATTTTCTTCCTTGCGATCCGTTCAATCCGGCTTTGGCACTTTTTGAATGCATACGGTATTCCCAAAACGGCGCCTACCATTACGCCCACAACCCGGATCAGAGGGCGGAAAAAATCGCCATGTTTTTTGAGCCCGTGATTGAGGGCATTGATTGCCAGAGCGTTTCGGCTTCAAATCCTGAAAACAATATTTCTTTTGAAATGTGGCCCAATCCGTTTGAAGAAACACTCAACCTGTCCTCCGATCAATCCATCACCGAACTTTGCCTGTACGATGCCATGGGCCGCATGGTCCTGCGTCTTGACGCAGAAGCCCGGTCGGGCGAACATCGCTGGACGGGGCTTCCGAAATTGCCTTCAGGTGTCTATGTGGCCGTGTTGCACAACCAAAGCGGTGCAACAGGACGAAAAGTTGTGATCAGGAATTGACCTCCGGCCGCATCTGCGGAAAAAACAATACTTCCTGGATGGCGTGCTGCCCCGTGAAAAGCATGGCCAGTCGGTCGATGCCGAAGCCGATGCCTGCGGTAGGAGGCATGCCGTATTCGAGGGAGCGCAGGAAGTCGAGGTCCATGGCCATGGCTTCTTCGTCGCCGCGCTCGGCAAGGCGTAGCTGGTCTTCAAAACGCTCGCGCTGTTCGATCGGGTCGTTGAGCTCGGAGTAGGCGTTGGCCACTTCTTTGCCATTTACATACAGTTCGAAACGTTCCACCAAACCGGGTTTGCTTCGGTGCTTTTTGGTGAGTGGCGACATTTCCACCGGGTAATCGGTAATGAACGTGGGCTGGATGAGGTTGCTCTCCACTTTTTCACCAAAAATCTCGTCGATGAGTTTGGCTTTGCCCATGGTACCATCGATGGCGATGTGGTTTTCGCGGCAGTAGCTGCGCAGCACCGTTTCGTCGGCTGTTTCCACGTCGAGGCCCGTATACTGGCGGATGGCGTCGTACATGGTAAGGCGTGTGTACGGACCGCCGAAATTGATCGTGGTGCCTTCGTATTCCACAAGCGTAGAGCCGTTGTCGCTGAGGGCGAGGGCCACTTTTTCGAGCATCTGTTCGGTTACATCCATCATCCAGAGGTAGTCTTTGTAGGCTACGTAAAATTCGAGAGCGGTAAACTCGGGGTTGTGCGTGCGGTCCATGCCTTCGTTGCGGAACATCTTGGCAAACTCGTACACGCCATCGAAGCCGCCCACGATGAGGCGTTTGAGGTACAGTTCGTTGGCGATGCGCAGGTAAAGCTTCATGTCCAACGTGTTGTGATGCGTCGTAAACGGTCGTGCCGCCGCACCGCCGTGGATGGGCTGCAGGATGGGCGTTTCTACTTCGAGCAGACCGAGGTCGTCGAGAAACGTGCGCATCGTTTTGATGAGTTTCGAACGTTTGATGAAGGCGATACGCACTTCCGGGTTCACCGTGAGGTCTACGTAACGCATGCGGTAACGCTGTTCGGGATCGGTGAATGCGTCGAACACATTGCCTTCGGCGTCGCGTTTCACGATGGGCAAAGGGCGCAGGGTTTTGGCCAAAAAGGAAAGGCTGGTAACGTGCACCGAGACTTCGCCCGTTTTGGTTTTGAAAGCAAAACCTTTTACGCCGATGAAGTCGCCGAGGTCGAGCAGTTTTTTGATGGCGATGTCGAAGAAATCGGCATTGCCGTCTTCGGCGAGAAAGTCGTCGCGGCGCAAGTAGAGTTGGATGCGGCCTGCGCTGTCCTGCAGGTTCATAAACAAGGCTTTCCCGGCTTCGCGCTGGGCCATGACACGGCCGGCGAGGGCCACTTCCTGGTAGTTGTGGCGTTGTTTGGTGCCATCTTCGAGCACGGTTTCGCTGTAGTTGGCGAGGATGTCGGCTGAATAAGCGGTTACATCAAACAGTTCAGCAGGGTAGGGCTCGATGCCCATGTCGCGGAGTTTTTGGAGCGACTCGCGGCGCAGGAGTTCTTGTTCGGTCATGGTAAATTGCTAA
>JBBSDH010000027.1:0-28385 GCA_038249605.1 Chitinophagales bacterium
AAGGCCTTTGATGTATTCGGCCTCGATTTCCAGGACGTGTTTTTCATTTTCGCGGCAAAGCAGCACTTCTTTCAGACCGGCGCGTTTGGCGGCAAGTATCTTTTCCTTGATGCCCCCCACAGGCAACACTTTACCGCGCAGGGTGATTTCACCGGTCATGGCTAGGAAGGGTTTCAGTGATTTACCCACGAAAGCTGAAGTGATGGCCGAAAGCATGGTGACGCCAGCCGACGGGCCATCTTTGGGTATGGCACCTTCGGGTACGTGTACGTGTATGTCTGTACGGTCGAATACTTCTGGTTCGAGGCCGAGCAATTCGGTGTGGGCTTTGATGTAACTCAGGGCTGTGCTGGCGCTTTCCTTCATCACGTCGCCGAGGTTGCCGGTAAGTTGCAGACGGCCGTTGCCTTTGTTGAGGCTGACCTCAATGAAAAGGATTTCACCGCCCACCGACGTCCAGGCAAGGCCGATCGCTACGCCCGGTTCCTGTTTTTCCTTGTATACCTCCGCGTCAATCTTGGTTGGTCCCAGGATTCCGTGGATGTGTTCCAGTTTGACATTCACTTCGTAGGCATCTTCCATGGCTACTTTTTTAGCCACGGATCGCATCACAGAACCAATTTCACGGGCCAGGCTGCGCACTCCGCTTTCGGCTGTGTAGCTCTGGATGATTTTGATGAGCGCTTTGTCGGCTATTTTCACCTGACCGGGTTTCAATCCGTGTTCTTTGCGTTGCTCGGGGATGAGGTGGCGTTTGGCGATTTCCACTTTTTCTTCGAGCGAATAGCCTGAGATTTCGATAATTTCCATACGATCGAGCAGGGCTGGCTGTATGGTCGACAATGAGTTGGCGGTGGCAATGAACAGCACTTTCGAAAGGTCGTACTCGATTTCGAGGTAATTGTCGTGGAATGTCGTGTTTTGTTCAGGATCGAGTACTTCGAGCAGGGCCGACGATGGGTCGCCGCGGAAGTCTTTACCCACCTTATCGATCTCATCGAGGATGAAGACGGGGTTTCCCGATTTGGCTTTTTTGAGCGCCTGTACGATGCGGCCAGGCATAGCGCCGATGTAGGTTTTGCGGTGGCCCCGGATTTCGGCTTCATCGTGTAGACCACCGAGGCTCATGCGCACGTATTTGCGTTTGAGTGCTTTGGCGATGCTGTTGCCCAACGACGTTTTACCCACGCCGGGAGGGCCCACGAGGCAAAGGATCGGCGCTTTCATATCGCCTTTCAGCTTGAGCACTGCCAGGTGTTCGAGGATGCGCTCTTTCACTTTTGATAAGCCGTAATGGTCCTTATCAAGTACGTCTTTGACCTTTTTGAGGTCGAAGTTGTCCTTGGTAAATTCCAGCCAGGGCAAGTCGAGGATGGTTTCGATGTAGTTGAGACCAATGGCGTATTCGGCCACTTGTGGGTTTACACGGCGCAGTTTGTTGATCTCGCGCAGGAACACCTCTTCCACATTTTTCGGCAACTTTTTTTTGTGCGCGCGGATGATGAGGTTGCTGATTTCTTCTTCCTGCGGGTTTTGGCCAAGTTCTTCCTGGATGGTTTTGAGCTGTTGGCTGAGGAAGTAGTCGCGTTGTTGTTTTTCAATGTCGTTGCGCACTTTGGCTTCGATCTGATCTTTCAGTTCGAGCAATTGGAGCTCCGAATCCATGTGTTCGAGGATGCGGTTCGACTTTTCCTTGAGGTTGCTGATTTCAAGGATGCGCTGTTTTTCTTCAATTTTGATGCCCAGGTTGGAGGCAATAAAATTGAGCAGGAAGTTATCGTTGCTGATGTTTTTAAGCATCACCACGGCTTCCGAAGGTATCTGGGGCGAGAGTTCGATGATTTGCTTGGCGGCATCGCGGATGCTGCTGAGCATGGCCTTGAATTCGAGTTTGTTTTTGGGTTGCTCGTATTCCAGGGTGCTGATTTCGCCAATCATGTAGGGGTCTTCGGTCACCATGTCTTCCAATTGGAAGCGTTTGCGACCCTGAAGGATGGCCGTGGTAGAGCCATCGGGCATTTTAAGCAGTTTCAAAATACGGGCTATGGTACCAACGCGGTAAAGGTCGCGGGCCGTAGGACTTTCGATTTTGACGTCTTTTTGCGACAAAACACCAACCAGGCGGTTGTCTTCATAAGCTTTTTGAACGGCGCGAATGCTTTTGTCGCGGCCGATGGTGATGGGAGTAACGATGCCGGGAAACAGCACGGTATTTTTCAACGGTAAAATGGGCATGGTGTCGGGAAACACCTCACCCTGCTTTGCTTCATCGTCTTCTTCGAGTGAAAAAAGCGGTACAAATTCGGGTTCATCGTCCGATTGTGTTGTCATAATCCAGTTTTCAAACATGCTCATATCCTCCGGTCAATAAGGGTAATTTGTGTCAATGGCGCTATTCCGCAAATTTTGGGTTTTTTCACCAAACAAGCGCTTAAAAATGATGGTTTGTGTCAACCTGACAGCAAAAATATGCCAGGATGTCGCCTCATGTTAAAAGCAAATAGCTTGCCACCGGAATATTAAGACTTAAGTTGGCAGGAATGGTTACTGTTGATCCGACAAAAAGGCAGGTAGCAGGCAGGGCTCTACGGCCTCAGGCGCTGGCAGGCTTCATTGGAAAATTGACATAATTAATTGAAGAACCCTTGAACAGTCTCGAACTCCCTGCCTGTTGCCTTCTAAAAACAAGGCGCCACCCATTGGCAGCGCCCGGTTCCGCCCAAAGCGGAACTGATGCGGGAACTTGCTCCGATTGCAAGTACAATTTAATTACTAATTTTAGGCTTTGAAACCACCTTTCCTGAACCATGCTGGCATTTATTTTCGGACTTGACTCTACCGCATCCCTGTTTTTAATCCTTTGTATCGTAGCTGTTTGTTTTTACGAAGCGATCAATGGTTTTCACGACACGGCAAACGCGGTAGCAACCGTCATTTACACCAAAACGCTCAAACCCCGTTTTGCCGTCGTTTGGTCGGGCATATGGAATTTTTTGGGCGTTTGGGCCGGGGGCATCGCTGTGGCCATGGGCATCATTAAAATGTTGCCGCTCAACGACCTTATGGCGCATTCGCTGGGTGAAAACATTGCATTGGTGATGGCCATCCTGGTCGCAGCTATTTTCTGGAACCTTGCAACCTGGTATTTGGGCATTCCCAATTCTTCGTCCCACACCCTCATCGGTGCTTTGCTGGGTGGCGGCTTTGCCTTCTGGTCGCTTCATGGCGGCGATGGCATAAACTGGGAAAAAGCCAAAGACATTGGGCTTTCCTTGCTTTTTTCGCCAATTTTTGGATTTTCCATGGCCATTTTGCTCATGTTCTTGATGAGCACAACCATCAAAAACAAAACAATTTTCAACGAACCCGATAAAAAGAATAAGCCTCCATTCTGGATCCGCGCCGTTTTGGTGATTACCTGCACGCTCGTGAGCTTTTTCCACGGCTCCAATGACGGACAAAAAGGTGTTGGTCTTATGCTCGTGGTGCTTATCGCTTTCCTGCCCATGCAATTTGCTTTCGACGGCCGTATTCCACTCAACGACTTGCGCGGCTCTGCTTTACGCATCGAAAACGAACTTACCCAAGGAAAGCCCGACAGCATCCTTGATGTGCGCACCTTGCCTCTTGTTGCTCTGGCACGAGGGGTGCAAAACCAGGTGGACACCTTAAAGTTTCATGGCGACAAAACCGGAGCGTTGCTGCTGCGAAAAAACATGCAGTCCTTAAACAAGTCTTTGCAGTCGGCCATCGACAACCAGTGGGTGGATCCGGCACTTGTACCAACCATAAAATCCGAGATCAAACAACTCAAAAAGTCCTACGAATTTGCACCCACCTGGGTGATGGTTCTCATTTCCTTATCGCTGGGTATTGGTACCATGATCGGGTGGAAGCGTATTGTAGTCACCATCGGTGAAAAAATTGGCAAAAGTCACCTTACCTATGCACAAGGCGCTTCGGCTGAAGTGATTGCAGCCATGACCATCGGTCTGAGTACCTGGTTTGGGCTTCCAGTGTCCACCACCCACGTTTTATCATCGGGTGTGGCAGGTACCATGGTAGCATCGGGCGGATTGAAAAACCTGCGCAAAAAAACCATCAACAGCATAGCGCTGGCATGGATATTCACGTTGCCGGTAACCTTTGTTTTGGCAGGCTTGTTGTTCCTTTTATTCCGTTTGCTGGCGTAAATTGCCGCTCCAAACAAAGAACAACACCATGAACATAGCCGATCTGCGTCGCAATTACAGCCTGGAGTCACTTTCGGAAACCGATGTGCACTCAAATCCGCTCGAACAATTTAAAACTTGGTTTCAGGAAACACTGAACAGCCAACTCGTAGAACCCAATGCCATGACCCTTGCCACCGCCAGTGCCGACGGACGGCCCAGTGCGCGTACGGTTTTGTTGAAGGGACTGGAAAACGACGGTTTTGTGTTTTATACCAACTACGAAAGCCGCAAAGGAGCAGAGTTGGCCGCAAACCCACATGCAGCCCTGCTCTTTAACTGGCTTGAACTCGAAAGACAGGTACGCATCGAAGGCAAGGTGGAAAAAGTTTCTGCGGAAACATCAAGCAACTATTTCCGGTCCCGCCCGAAAGGAAGCCAGATCGGCGCCTGGGCAAGCCCGCAAAGTGCTGTCATTACCGGAAGGGAAATTTTGGAAGAAAAAATCGAGGAGCTCACCGAAACATTCAAACACGACCAGGAACTTCCATTGCCACCTTTTTGGGGAGGTTATGTTTTGCGGCCAGTCGCCATAGAGTTTTGGCAAGGCCGTGAAAACCGGCTGCACGACAGGATTTTGTATGCCCTGAAAGGGGAGAAGTGGCACATTGAACGGCTGGCGCCTTAGTAGCGGGCAGTAGGCAGCGGGTGTCTCCTTTCAGTCGACATGACAAGGCGCTTGTGGCAAGGGGTTATCCGGATTTCGAGCGTGGCGAGAAATCCCGCTGCCTGCTAAAAAGAATAAACCTTCAACATCTCTCCCTCTTGTTGCAGCACTGCCCGGTGGCCGAGCCAGCGTTTGATGCCGTTGTGGCTGGGGGCGGAGGCGGGCAGACGGCGTTCGTTTGCGCCCCAACCTTGCAGTTGTTTCACATGCAGGCTGTTTTCCTGAAAATAGTAAAGAAGATTGTCGTCTACCATAAACTGGGTGATGCCTTTCCAGGGGAGGGTTTGGGTAAGTTGTGCGTAGTTGTCGAACTGCAGCAGACCCATATTGACATCGGCGGCAAAAAGGGAAGCGTTGCTTTCGTAGAGGCAGGTGATGGTAAGCAGGCTGTCGAAAAGCAGGTTGAGTTCCTGGCTATCGAACAGAATTTGACCTTCGGGACTGATTTTTCGGAGCTTAAAATCTACCTCGTCGTAAATCCACAGGTTTCCATCGCGTGCAGCAGCAAGGGTGCGTACTTCCGGGAAGCCTGCCTGAATGAGGTTGAGTTCGCCCAAAACGGTCATGTTTCTATCGAGGAAAACAACCGTACGGAAATCGGCGTACCACAACAGGATTTTCATGGGGTTTGAAACATCGATGGCTGTAGGGTATCCCAGGCGGTTGTTGCTGTAACGACCGAGCATTTTCAGGTCCGGACTGAATTTTTCCAACGTATAACCCGCAGTAAAGACATAAATCTGATTGAGGTTGTCGGTGGTAGCCAGTCTGGTAGCTGTTTCAATACCGGTTGAAGCCCAGAGGGTATCCGTGGTTTGTGCGGCCAGTTTTCCGGCGTTCAGCAACAGCAACAACAAGAGCCATTTGTTCATATTTGATAAATATCGCCCCAAAGTCTGGCGCCTCCATCAACGTAGATGGTATCGCCTGTAGTGTATGCTGTCATAGGGCAGGACAAAAACAAGGCCATCCAGGCTACTTCATCTACTGTTCCGAGGCGTTTCATGGGCAGGTGCTTGGTGAGATCGGCCGTGAGTTCGGGCGGGTAGTTGTTGAGTCCGCTGCTCTGGATGATGCCCGGTGCGATGCAATTGATGCGGATGTTGTAACGCGCCCACTCCACGGCAAGCGTCATGCTGAGGTTGCTCACCGCAGCTCGCGCAGCAGCGGAATGCGACATGCCGGGAGTGCCTCGGAAATTGTTGAGTACCACATTCACGATGGCGCCGGCATTGGCTGGGATGAAAAAGTGTTTTGCCATGGTTTGGGTGACGTACCACGTTCCGTTCAGGTTTGTATTTACCACGGCTTGCCATCCTTTCACAGAAATGTCTTCGGCGAGACTGGGAAACTGGCCGCCTGCATTGTTGATGAGTACGTCGAGTTTGCCGTTTTTTTCACGGATAAAATTTGCCAGGTTTTCCACTTGTTCAGGTTCGCGAATGTCGGCCTGGAAGGCGTGTACCGTACCCAATTTGGCAAGTTCTTCCATGGCCGTTTCCAACTTATCGGCTTTTCTGCCTGCGATGAAAACATCAGCGCCGAATTCCAAAAATTTTCGTGCGGTGGCAAGTCCGATGCCGCTGCCACCTCCGGTTACAAGTATGGTTTTTCCGGAAAAAAGATTTTTTTCAAACATTCGATGGGTTTGTATGGGTCAAAGATGAAGAAATTCGAAGTGCCGCCCAAATGAACCACGAAGGTGTATGGTTCCATGAGAAGAACTGGGGCTCTACACAGGGTTGCAATGCGTAGTTAGCGCCATTTTGTCATACACTCTAAATTAAAATATGCCATTATGGCATATATGTATTGATGGAAAATGCAATTTGGTCAGTTTTGGTTGCATGGTACAGCCTTTGAAAGGGGTTTGGTGTTACTCAAAGCTTCCCTAACAATAAAAAATACATTCGACCATGTCACTTGTAAAATTTCAACAGGCTCCAAACCAAAGTATTTTCAACGACTTCTGGAACAATGCCACGCCTTCTTTTGCAAACCAGCCCGCAGTGAACATCCTTGAAACTGCCAACGGATTCCGCATCGAGCTGGCTGCTCCGGGATTATCGAAGGAAGATTTTAACCTGAAAATAGAAAAAGACGTCCTCACCATTTCGGCCAAAAAGGAGTCCAAGCAGGAAGAAGAAAACACGACCTACCGCCGTCGCGAATTCGGCCTTATGTCGTTTGAGCGTTCGTTCCGTTTGCCTGAAACGATCGACGCCGAGACTGTAAAAGCAGTTTTCAACAAGGGCATCCTTGTTGTTGAACTCATTAAAAAACCCGAACACCATCCGGTGGCAAAAACCATCGAGGTGGCCTAACACCCCTTTAATACCCCCGGCAAAAAACTGTCGGGGGATTTTTCAAATGTTAAAATTTTGTTAAAAAATGCAACTTCATTCGAAATACCATCCTGCTTTAAAAACCAAAACTGGCTTAGACGGTTTATTACATACATTTTTCAACAGCGGCATAAGCGACCATGTAGGCCATGATGCTTTAAGGAATACTGTTTTTGTTAATTTAATTGAAACTCCGGATCATTTCCGCCTTGAATTGGCGGCTCCGGGTTTTGAAAAACAGGATTTCAACCTGGCTGTTGAAAATGGACAATTGAACATAAACGCCAAAAACCTCCCGCAAGAAAGTGCTGCTGAAGGTCGCTTCACCCGCCGAGAATTTGTGGTAAGCTCTTTTGAACGATCTTTTAAATTGCCCAAAACTGTGAACCACGAGGCCATTGAGGCTGTTTATGAAAATGGTGTTCTTCAGGTGAAATTAACCAAAAACGAAGAAGCCAAACCGGTGGTAAAGTCCATTTCCGTCGGATAAAAAAGTGAATGAATTGTTTTCATAAGGTTAGTTAATAGGGTTTTAGGTGTTTTCATGGAGCCGGGGCAGCAATGTCCTGGCTCTCTTTTTTGATCAGCATTTTAGGACCAGAGGATTTGTAGGATTGATTGGTTGATTTTAAGGATTGCCGCAGGGGATTTCACAAAACATCTGTTACCGTGGTGTACATGGCTTACCTTTGCCTTTTTATATACTAACTGTGCAGTCAGAACCATCCTTTTACGCGTCACAATTGTTGGCCCATCCCGGTACAACCGAATGGCATGGGTTGCTTTTGACAGCCCGTAGAGCTACCGTTGAAGCTGTTCGGGGAATTGGAGGCACTTCTGCCGACGGTGAGGTGTTTTTTCAAACTGCCGTTGCCCAATCGCCTGAATTGTCGTTTGAAAATGCCCCTGACGATGCGGTCGAATTGATCACCACGCTGGCTTTGGCGCATTACCGGTCGTGGCTGATGGAGCATGGTCAGGAACCGCCTGCTGGACTTGAAGCCAATGCGGCATGGTTGCCTTCAGAAGACAACATGCGTGCCTTTCGACAAAAAGTATATGCCTGGAAAAGGCTTC
This sequence comes from Chitinophagales bacterium, assembly GCA_038249605.1. Classification (GTDB taxonomy): domain Bacteria; phylum Bacteroidota; class Bacteroidia; order Chitinophagales; family Saprospiraceae; genus M3007. Next base: position 8,322 of record JBBSDH010000027.1, read on the forward strand.
GGCAACTCGGCCCAATTTGTCGTGAAAAGCTTGTGGAAAATGCTCCCGATCAGGCAACCTGTATGAAGGACTACCTGGCGTTGCTTTTCCCGAATGCCGCCAACCGCCAACCTACCTTACCACAGTGGGCCCTCGGCGCCCTTGCCGATGAAACTGGCTACCACAATTGGCTCCTTGGTCAACAAGCAGTTGAGAAGGATGTAGCGCCTTCATGGAGCAGCAAGCCCTGGATTCGCATTGCTTTTTTCATCGCTTTGCTAATCACCGGCGCATGGTATGTTTACAAATATTTTGATCAGCCCGTATCAACAGAGAAGGTATTTGCCTCCAATTTTTCGCCTCCAGAAAGTCTGATGGCTGACATGCAATTGCGGCACGGCGATGAACCAACAGCGGCTGAATGCCTGGTGATGTTTAAAATTGCAGACGAACAATACCAGGCCGGTAACATGGAATCGGCACAGGAACCTTTGATGATGCTTGTCATTGATTCGACCCAAACTGCCTGCCACTCAGATGCTTGGTATTACATGGGAGTTGTAAGATTAGCCATGGACGACCCTCAAACCGCCATCGAATGTTTTGCCAAAATAGAAAACCTGGAAGCGTTCGGCGAGGATTTGTACTGGTACCAGGGACTGGCGTTTGTGCGCCTTGCCGTCAATGATCCTTCCCGGCGTGATTTGGCCAGGAGGGCTGTGGAACGCGCTTTGGCCAATACCAGCCGGCCCGACCGCAAACAGCAGGCCGCCGAAATGTTGAAAGATTTGTCCGAATAAACAGTATGAGCCTGATAGACACCTATTTTCCCGAGTTAAGCGCCGAACAGCGCGAGAGATTTGCACAACTTGAGCCCTTGTACAAAGAGTGGAATGCCCAAATCAACGTGGTTTCTCGCCAAGACATCGAAAACCTGACCGAACGCCATGTTTTGCATTCCCTTGCCATCGCCAAATTGTTTCAGTTCAAACCCGAAGCCCAAGTACTCGACCTCGGCACAGGCGGCGGTTTCCCGGGTATTCCACTGGCCATCTTTTTTCCTGAAACCCAGTTTGTTTTGGTGGATGCAACGGGTAAAAAAATACGCGTGGTTCAGGAAGTCGCTGCTGCATTGGGCCTTAACAACGTGAAAGCCATACACGCCCGGGTAGAAACATTAAAACTCGGTCCTACATTCGATTTTGTGGTGACCAGGGGTGTGGCGCCACTAACCCAATTGATGTTTTGGAGCCACAAGTTTTTGAAAAAGAAACACCTGCATGCTTATCCCAACTGCCTGATTGCGCTGAAAGGTGGGAGGTTGGACGCCGAAATCAAAGCATTACCCGGCAATGGCTTCAATTACTCCGAACTGTTTCCCATCCGAAAAATATTCAAAGAAGAATTTTTTGAAGAAAAATCGGTGGTTTACGTGCAGGGGTGAAAGTTTGGAGTTTGGAGGCGGCGTTCGGCAAGGGGGGAAAGTTTGGAGTTTGGAACTCCGAACTCCGAACTCCAAACTCCGAACTCCGAACTCCAAACTCCGAACTCCGAACTCCAAACTTTCTTACCTATCGTACTTATACAGCTCGTATTTTTCGATGATTCCGATCAGTTTTTCCGCATAGCTTCTGTCGGTGGCGTAGCCGGCCGATTTTAGTCCGTAAGCCCATTTGCGGTAATCGCGGCCGTGTTTTTTAAGTTTTTCGTACCGGCCGGATGCCAACATATGGCTGTGTGCGCGCCAGCTTTCCCAAGTATTTCCAAAAATTCTGAAAAAATCTTTGTGGTGGTCGTCGTTGTGGTTGGAGCAGTGGCCTCCAGGGCAATTTTTTGAAAAACATTTGATGCCGAAATGGTTGTTGTTTTTGCGGGCCAGCGAGCTGGTTCCGGCGCGGCTTTCAACCAGTCCCTGAGCCAGACTGATGCTGGCGGGAATACCGAATTTTTCCATTTCGACGCGGGCAATGTTGTTGTACCTGCGGATGTAATCCTCAGCGGTGCTGGCGCTCAGGTCTTTATGGGCGACGGGGCCCGCCGTGTTTTTTTCAGATACCGGCTTGGCTTTTGGCTTTGGTTTGGCTTTTTTCACCACTTTTTTCACAGGTTCTCCAATGCCTCCGGCAACGTCAAGTGTCGTTTGTGTGGCAATAGGCGTGGCTTCACCTTCATTCCTGAATTTGGAAGTATTACCTGAAAAAAGAATGTAAGTAAATGCGCTGATTACCCCGATTTTGAGCAGGGTTTGTTTTTGAAACAAGCCCAAGGTGTACCGGTGTGCCTGGAAACGCAGGGCCAGCCAGCTTCTTTGCAGCCGATGCCACCAGGGTTGTTGCCTGATGTTGCGTTGCGTGTACACCGTTTTTTGGTGCACCGGTTTGTAATTTTTGCTGCGGTTGCCGGATGACCGAGGGTTGCGTGGGGGTAATACCTCCTCTTCTTCGGACCATTTCGTTTTTCCCATGACTTTTTTATTTAAAACAATTCGTGTTTTATGTACTTCGGGTCACAAATATGAGGCATTTTTTGTTTTAATACTAAACATTTTGTTTTATTTTACCAACATTTTTTTCACATCCGGCAGATCAAGGCAGCCATTTGTCCAATCCTTGCGCCATACCCAAAGCATCTGTTTTTGCCGGCAGGCATTTACTTTTCAGAACAAGGCAGCGGAAGGCACACCGCAGCCGTTTGATTTGAAAGTCTTCATTATTTCGCCGGGACTTCTTAACTTTCGAACGGAAATCAACGCATGGATTTCGCAATAACCTTGGAACAATCCGAACAACATCTTATTCAGTCTCTGGTACGCCAGGAGCGCTGGGCTCAACAGCACCTGTACGAACAGTATTACGGGAAGATGATGGGTGTTTGTTTGCGTTATGCCGGATCAAAGGATGAGGCGCTTGATTTGTTGCATGAAGGCTTCATCAAAGTTTTCAACAACATAGGTAAGTACAAACCAGGCACGTCTTTACCTGCGTGGATGCGTACCATCATTGTGAATACATGCATTGATTATTACCGAAAGTCGGTACGCCGCCGTACGGAAGACCTTGGGTCGGTACATCATCTGAGCAACGATGATCCGGATGTATTGAGCAACCTGACGGAAAAGGAAATCCTCGATGCCGTTCAGGAACTTTCGCCGGCTTACCGCGCCGTTTTCAACCTGTATGTTATTGAAGGTTATTCGCACAAGGAAATTGCCGATGCGCTCGACATCAACGAAAGCACATCGCGCAGCAACCTTGTGAAAGCGCGCATCAAACTACAGGATTATTTTACCCGCCAGCGTATGGAATTTGGATACCGGATTTCTAAGAACGACGACGAACCTGCTTCTTAATTCGATTTTAGCCAAACAGGCTTTTTGTGCCATGAACAATAAAAATTTTGACGAACGCATCAAAGCAGCGCTGGACAACATAGAACCGGCGTATGATGCTTCCACATGGGATCTTTTGGAAAAGCGCCTCAACGCGCCTTTTGCAGAAGAACATCCTGCTGCCGTAGACCGGGTGGATAAGGCTGTGTTCCACAAATTGGAACGTTTGGAAGCACCTTACCAGTCGGCCCATTGGGAACAACTTGCTGGCCGCATGCAACACCTGTCCAGGCAACGCCGCCGCATCTGGCTTGTCAAAATCGGCGAAGCAGCTATTTTTCTGCTGCTGCTGATCAATCTCGATGGCTTGCTGCCCGATGAAAACCTCCAATCCGAACCTGCCAAGCGCACCTACATTGGTCCGGTTGCATCCATGGAACAACCAAAAACCATCCCAACGGACGTTTACGGTATCCGCGAAGTGAGCGCACAAAACAGTGGAATGGACCATACCATTCTGATACCCGTCTACACGTCCACCAACCCCGAAATTGCAGCATTGAGCTTTTTACCACCCGCTTTTGTTGCGGATCTACTGATTTCAAACGAGCAAACAGCAACTTCCCATTTCGCGGACGATGTCATTTTACCATCTCATGTGTCCATTGAAACAGCCTTCGGGTTGCCGGTAGGGCCGTTTGCCGTTTATTACGACCGCATCAACGCTGCACCTGCCGCTGTGCCTGTTAACATCATCAGGCCATCCGGGTGGTATGTTGCCGTAGGACCATCCTTCGACCACAACCGCGTGTACACCGACCATGGCGTACGATCAAGCAATGGTTACGGAGCAGCAGTAGCCGTGGGTTACCGCAAGGGCAAATGGGGAATTGAAACCGGAATTGGTTACGCCAACAAACAATATGAGCCCAAGCGGCAAATAGAAATATTCTCCGGAAACGTTTCCAACGGCTACTTCGGTTCAGCCCTCCAAAGTGTGGAAGCCGATGTGGTGTCCATTCCTTTCAAGGCTACAAGGCGCCTTGCTGCCATCGGAAAAGGACGACTTACTGCTCTGGCTGGCGCATCGGCCAATGTGGTTGTGCAAAAAGCCTACAATTACGACACCTATTATTTTCCGGGTTCCGCACCTTCAGGATCCAGGCCCCCTGATGACGAAAATGCTGCCGGCCTTCGCGTGCCTGGTCGTGGTGCTCTTGAGTCGGACGGACAATTGCGGGATAATGTTTACGCTTCCCTCGACGCTGGCATCCGTTACGAACACCCCATAGGCAAACGTTTTGCCGCCTTCATCGAGCCTGGCTTCCGAATGGCTTTGCCCGGACAGTCCCTGGGCCCCAGCAAGTCCACCGTACACACCCTCTCCGTACAAGCAGGCATTGTAACAAGTTTGTGATTCCTGTTTTTGCCCGGAGGGCATAGCATTTTAAAAATACGTGGTTGAAAAAATAAGTGGTTTGCCGGCTGGCCGGCAAACCACTTATTTTTTCAACCACGTTTTTTTAAAATGCCGTGTATCCAACCTACTCCCCACAAAGCTCTTTGAGTTTCTCTCCCAGTTGTTCACCGCGCAGGTTGCGGGCGAGTATGTTGCCTTCTTTGTCGAGCAGCAGTGTTTGTGGGATGGAGTTGACCGAGTAGAGTTTGGCGTGTTCGCTTTGCCATCCTTTGAGGTCGCTGATGTGTTTCCAGTGGATGCCGTCCTGTTTGATGGCATTGACCCATGCGGTATGGTCGCGGTCGAGACTTACGCCGAGGATTTCGAAACCTTTGGAATGGTATTTTTCGTAGTTGGCTTTCACGTTGGGATTTTCGCGGCGGCAGGGACCGCACCAGCTTGCCCAGAAGTCGATGAGGACATATTGGCCGCGCAGTTCTTTGAGGGAAAGCGTTCCACCTTCGGGTGTAGCGCCTGCCAGGTCGGGGGCTTCAGCGCCGGTCGTGCTGGTGCTCGAGCGTTTCAAATCGTATTCGAGCCTGCCAATTTCACCTTTGCTGCTGCTGCGGTACTGGTTGATGTAAAGGTTTGCGAAAGTCAGGTATTTGTTATGGCTGGTGGCCTTGGCGGCATTAACGACGCCACCGAGGGCAAGACGGTGCGTAGGGGAACCCGGGTTTAGTTTGGCAAGTTGTGCTTCAACCATTTGCTGAAGCTGGTCGGGTTTGGCACCGAGATTAATGAGTTTGCGTGTAAAGTTGTCGAAAGACGTGTACACATCGGGGCACTGTTCGTACCCCTTATCGGCTATTTTGGCAAAGCGAAAATATTCTTTGCTCACAAAATCGAGCTCGGTGGCGCCGGGTTTTGGCGTAAATTCGGGGGAAAGGAGCAGGGTAGTAGAGCGCCAAACGAGTGGATTGGCTTTTTGCAAAGAATCGAGGAAGCGCAATTTGTCAGCTTCGAGTTTTTTCAGCCGTGTTTCGTCGGCGCGCTGGTCGTTGGCGAAAGCGGTTCGTGCGACGAGTGCTTCCTCATTGAAGGATTCCACGCGTTTCAGCATGGTTTCGTACGATTTGTTGGCTGGTGAGTTTGCGGTACGCGCCTTGTCGATCACCTGGGCATTGCCCCAAAGGGTAACTTCTGCTTCTTCGCCGAGTATGACACGGCTGAGTGACAAATCGCTCAGTCCTACGCCATAATAACGGGGTTGGCTGCGTGGAACAACAAAGACAAAAGCACTGTCGCCGGAGCGTTTGCCCGATCGAGCGATAACGGTGTTGGCCAAACCGCCCAGATCGTAGAGGCTTAGGCTGTCGGCATTGGCCGGTACGTTAACCACTTTGCATACGAGGGTAACCTTGTTGGCGGCGGGTTGTTGGAAGGCAAAAAGGCTTGCTGGCAGCAGGAGCAGTAAGAGTATGTTTTTCATAAAAAAATTTAAAAAGGAAAGACAAGGCAAAACTAAGGCGTTTGATGAAACAACGCAGGGTTGCAAACGTTAACAAACCTCAAATCCGATGAGGATTGCCAGGATTTACCCGAACAAGCTCTTGACTTTTGAGGATTTCAAAGCGAATTTTCCAGCAAATCACTTTCATTGGGTATCACTGAACAACAATGGTATCCGTTCGGGTATAGTATTCAATGATGCCAGTACAATCGACGCCATTGACATCCGACTTGATCATCTTTTTGCGCACCAGGTAAAGGGTCCATGCACCAGGATCGAGTTCGCTGAGTTTTGCGGCGGGGTAGCTAAAGCTTGATGTGGGGCCGGGGTTGATGACTTCAAGCGGAACGGTTTTGTTCAGTTTGGCATTTTCCCACATAAAAACGAGTGCTTCGCCTTTGCCCAAAGGTTTGCCTTCCCATCGAAAGGTTGCTGCTTTGTTGCGGTCTACAACCTTGTTTTCGAACCCGAAGCTGCTGATGGGATCGAGTTCGTTGTTGAAAAACTGTTCCCGACCTTTATCGTCTTTCCAGCTGAAGGTATGTTTGGTTTCGAAGCCACCGGTTTTGTCGAAACGGTAGGTGATGCTGCGCAGGGGTTGAACGCTCATGCTCATGCCCTGGTACCGGACGCCACCTGCAACTTCAACGGGCAAGCCTTCTTTACCGGCTTCGGCGATGCGCATCGTAGCCTCGGTATGGATTTGGCCTTCTTGCCCGAGGTATCGGACATAGGTTTCCAGTGATTGTTGGTTGACCGGTTTTTCGGGAGAACAAAAGGAAAATGCCAAAGTTGTCAGAATTAAAAAAAAGATGTGTTTCATATCGCGGTATAAATATCTTTGCCTTTGCAGTTGAACGAAACGTGCCAAGGATGTGAAGGATAATGGAAGGACAAAGTTCTGCCATGATACCTGAACCACCAACACAAGAAGACATTCTTTCACGAAATCAGGAGCTGCATTCACATGCCACAGTAATGCATTCACACAGTGACCCACATTCGTTTTGGAAAAAGGGCCTAATTTCGACGTATTGTTAGCATGAAAAGAGTGCTAATCACGGATGATTGTCATCCGGTTTTGACAGAAGGATTGAAGCGGCTTGGGTACGAAATTCATTTCGAGCCCGACATCACGCTCGCAGAAACACGCAATCGGATCGCAGGCTACGAAGGATTGATCATCAACAGCAAAATTTTGGTCGACCGGGAACTGCTTGATGCTGCTGTTCAACTTCGTTTTGTTGGGCGTTTAGGTTCGGGCATGGAAATTGTGGACCGGGCTTACGCTGCCGAAAAAGGCATCGCGGTACTCAGCAGTCCGGAAGGCAACCGCAACGCTGTAGCCGAACAGGCGCTGGGCATGTTGCTAGCGCTTGCGAACAACATCCTGAGGGCAGACCGGCAAGTGCGCAACAATGCATGGCACCGAGAAGCAAATCGGGGTTTTGAGCTGCGGGGCAAAACCATAGGGCTTGTTGGCTTCGGGCATACCGGAAGTCAGTTTGCCCGGAAACTGGCCGGCATGGAAATGCACGTTCTGGCTTACGACAAATACCTCGAAGCCGGATATGCTTCAGCGCTACCGTGGGTAAAGGAATGTTCGCTGGAGACCTTGCAAGCCCAAAGCGACATGGTAAGTTTGCATCTGCCCTTGACCAATGAAACCAAACATCTTGCCGACAGCAGTTTTTTCAACAACTGCAAGCCCGGCATGATACTCATCAACACTTCGCGCGGCAGCTGTGTAAAAACAGACGATCTGGCGGATGCCCTTGAGAACGGCCGGATTGGAGGCGCTTGCCTGGATGTGTTTGAAAATGAAAAACCTCAAACGTATTCGGAAATTGAACAGGCCATTTTTGATCGTCTTTACAACCTCGAAAATGTGGTACTAACCCCACACATCGCCGGGTGGACACATGAATCCAAGTACCTGTTGGGAAGCATTTTGCTTGCAAAAATCGAAGCTGTTGTGGATAGGCAGGTTTGATCAAAAAGAAAAAAAATAGACGAACTTTGTCGATTTTTCGACAAAATGCATCCAAGGCTAACACCTATGCCGCCTCTTTTATTACCATTGCGTGTTTTTTAATCGAAAGTAAAACCCAAACGGCCATCTTTAGTGAAGCCTAATCGAATTCTTGTTTTTGTTTTTCATCGAAAATTACCTTATTCTATGGTACGTTCTTTACTATTAACCTTAGCGATGCTCCTTACTGCCGGAGCCGTTATGGCCCAAACTGTTCTACAGGGAAAGGTTGTTGACGACACAGGCGAAGCGCTGATCGGAGCAACCGTTAAAGTGCTGAAGGGTACTGATCTTGCACGTGGTACCATTACCGACTATGAGGGCAACTTCCGAGTTAACCTCGATGCCGGTACGTACAGCGTTGAAGTATCCTACACTGGATACCAGACTTCACGCACAGACGGCGTTCGGGTACTGACCAACCAACTCAATTTCCTGGATCTTGTGCTTGGTAATTCGGTACTTACTGAAGTGGTCATCACCCAGTACAAAGTCCCGCTTATTGAGCAGGACAAAACACAAGGTGGACAAACATTGACCTCCGAGCAGATTCGCAACCTGCCGACACGTAGCGTCAATGCCATTGTAGCCACCACCGCTGGTGTCACTTCGGTGGACGGTGGCGAGGTGAACATCAAAGGTTCACGTTCCAATGCCACCAACTATTACATCGATGGTATCCGTGTTTACGGCAACTCTGTGCCTCCTGTTCAGGACATCGAGCAGCTCCAGTTAATTAGCGGTGGTCTAGGCGCTGACTACGGCGACGTTACCGGCGGTGTTATCTCGGTGATTACCAAAGGTCCGGCAAGCGAGTACCACGGCGCCGTGGAGGTTGAAAACTCCTACGGTCTCGATCCGTACGGCTGGTTGTTGGCCAACGCCAACCTCAGTGGCCCGCTCCTCAAACGCAAAGGCGAAAACGGCGCAACCACCACAGTGGTAGGTTTCCGTCTATCGGGTCAGTACCTCGCACAAAAGGATGATGACCCGCCTGCTACGCCCATTTACCGCCCAAAAGCGTCGGTACTGGAAAACCTTGAAGCGAACCCGCTTTCACGTCAGAACGGCAACATCGTCAACACAGCCGAACAACTCACCAACGACAGCATTGATGTGCTCGATTTCCGTCCGTACGAAAAACGTCGGGACATCGACCTCACCGGTAAGCTCGACTTCCGTGTTACCGACAACATCGATTTCAGCGTCACAGGTACTTACAGAGATGTTCAGAACCAGTTTACACCTGAAGGTTGGGGCATCCTTAACTCGCCTTACAACCCAACGGCCAACAGCTCGCGCTGGCGTACTCTTGCCCGTTTCCGCCACCGTTTGGGCAGCAACGAAGCCCAAAAAGAAGCTTCCAACAAAATTTCCATCAGCAACGCAAGCTACCAGCTTCAGTTCGGCTTCGAACGCGCCAATACCGATCAGGCCGACCAACGCCATGGTCAGCGTATGTTCGACTATGGATACATCGGTCGTTTCGGCTTCGATTTCATTCCTACTTTCGGTTTAGATCCCAATGACCCGAACCGAATCGTTCACAATGACAATCTGGAGGCTTTCACGGGTTTTCAACAGGGTTATGAATCCAACGGACAAACGATTGTTCCAAACCAAACACTGGTTAATTACAACGCGTTTGCAAACGAGGAAATTTTCAGTTCTTACCTCAATCAGAATGGCCGTTTTGCCGGCGCTTTTGACGATGTATGGTCGGGCATGTACTCCAACATCGGCCAGTCCTTCAACCGCATCGAGAAATCGGAAAACGATGTCATAACCATCATGGCTTCGGCAAGTTTCGACCTCAAGCTCGGCAGGTCGGGTACGCACAACATCCAATTCGGTTTGCTCAACGAGCAACGCACCAACCGTTTCTGGGCCGTTGCTCCCAACGGACTTTGGAACCTGGCCACCTTGCAGGCGAACAGCCACTTCAATGGTTTGGATACCACCAACGTGATTGGACAGATCTTCATTCCGTTCCTGGGTGACTCGATCGACCAGTATGGCAACGCTGTGACCGAACAGGCCGACAATAAGTTTTACAGGGCTGTCCGCCAGTCGCTCGGTCTGAACATTGATGACTACGTTAACGTCAACAGCCTTACGCCTGATCAATTGAATCTTAACATGTTTTCGCCACGCGAACTCACCGACCAGAGTTTGGTAAACTATTACGGTTACGACCACCTTGGCAACAGAGTGGAAGATGGCGTTACGTTCAACGACTTTTTTACCAGCAGGGCTACCGACGGCATCCGCAACTTTCCTGTTGCACCATTGCGCCCCGTTTACCAGGCAGCCTACCTGAAAGATAAGTTTACGTTCAATAAGATGATCTTCAGCCTTGGTTTGCGCATCGAACGTTTCGACCTCAACACCCGGGTAATGAAGGACGAGTTCTCTTTGTACGAGGTGATGGAGGCCAAAGAATACTTCGAAACCGTTCCTGGTGCTGGCCAGCGCCCGGCCAACGTTGGCGACGACTACAAGGTGTATGTGAACAGCGGACAGGACCTTAGTCCCAAAGCTTTCCGCGATGAAAACAACACTTGGTATTTTGCCGACGGTACCCAGGCCAACGATGGCAACGTGGTTTTTGGTGGTGGTGTGGTAACCCCGTTGGTGCGCGACACCGTTTCGGGCGACGACATCTTCGACCCCCGCTTCAACCCGGATCTGTCGTTTGAGGACTACACGCCCCAGGTCAATTGGCTGCCACGTCTGGCTTTTTCGTTCCCCATCAATGAAAATGCCAACTTCTTCGCCCACTACGACATCCTCGTACAGCGCCCGCCAAGCAACTGGGAGGTAACGCCGCTGAACTACCTGTATTTCTATGTTCCGGGCCGCACGTCTGATAACAATGCCAACCTGCGCCCAGAGCGCGTGGTTGACTATGAAGTTGGTTTCCAGCAGCGCCTGAACCAAAACTCAGCCCTTAAGTTCTCGGCTTATTACCGCGAAATGCGCGACATGATACAATTCCGCACCATCCTGTACATTCCGACCATTGGTCGTTACGACACCTATGGTAACATCGACTTTGGTACAGTGAAAGGTTTTACCGTACAATACGACCTTCGGCGTATTCAAAATGCCGAATTGCGCGTGGCTTACACCCTTCAGTTTGCTGATGGTACCGGATCGGATGCTGTATCGCAACGTGGTTTGACCAATCGCGGTAACATCCGCAACCTTTACCCGCTCAACTTCGACGAGCGCCACAACCTGAACGCGATCCTTGACTACCGTTTTGCCAGCGGCAAAGCGTACAACGGTCCACGCATCAACGGTCTCGACTTCCTTTCAAACTTTGGTGTGAACATGCAGGCTTTGGCCATTTCGGGCCGTCCGTACACGGGTACCATCCGTCCCCAGCGTTTTACGGGCGAAGGAAGAACCAGCGCCATCAACGGCAGCCGACTGCCATGGCGCTTCAACATCGATGTGCGTGTAGATAAATCGTTCAACCTTGCAGCAGCCAACAAACGCCCGCTCAATTTGAACATCTATTTCCGTGTTTCGAACCTACTCGACCGACGCAACGTTACAGGTGTATACACCGCTACCGGTTCGCCAACCGACGACGGCTATCTGGCATCGGCAGAAGGACAATCGGTACTAGGCGGTGTAAGTGAATCGGGACGAAGCGAAGAGGCTTACCTGGCCTCCTACTCCTGGATTCTCCTCAACCCAAACAACTTCACGCTTCCGCGCCGTATGTATGTCGGTGCTTTGTTTGAATTCTAAAAAAAAACATAAAAACTTAAATCATGCGTACTAAAAGACTATGGATAGCTTTTGCTTTGGCCATGGTGTCTTGGGGTGCTTTTGCACACGTACCAAGCCATCTCAGGCCAAGTAATGCGCCCAAGCCAGTATCGTACCGCGATGTATGTTCCAACTCCAACTCGCAAATCGACCAGGAGATCAACAACGTACGCGCCCGTCTTCTGGGTGGCGGCGATTGTTGGTGGGACTTCAACGACGGACGTTACATTGTGCCTAAAGTTGACCCTTCCACGGGGCAACGCGAGGTATCTTCCATCTTTGCCGCCTCGGTATGGCTTGGTGGAGTTGACGCTGCGGGCAACCTGAAACTGGCTTGTCAGGACTACCGCAACGACGGTCGCAACGACTTCTGGCCCGGGCCGCTCACCGAACTAGGCATCACCGAAAGGGCCATTTGTTCGAACTGGGACCGCCATTTCCGCGTAACCGGCGATGAAATTCGCGAACACCTTCGCAACCTCCAGGAAGGCAACCTTAGCCCCGACGATATTCCGCGTGGCGTAAGGGGTTGGCCGGCGCGAGGCAATATCTATTTTGTAGATGTTTGGGGCTTCGATTTGCCCTACACGCCACAAGGTCTCGCTGGCTTCTTTGATGCAGACGGCGACGGCGACTACGATCCGCTCAAAGGCGACTATCCTTCGATCGAGATTCGTGGCTGTCCGCTCAACCGTTACCCGGATGAGATGATATTTTGGGTGTACAATGACCAGGGGGGTGGCGCACCGCACGCACGTACTGGCGGTAATCCCATTCAGATGGAAATACAGGTACAAGCGTTCGGATATGTTACCAGCGATGAGCTGAACGACATGACCTTCCATCGTTACAAACTCATCAACCGCGCCACAGAGCGCATCGACTCCATGTTTTTTGCCATGTGGGTCGATGCCGACCTTGGTTGCTACCTTGACGACTATGTTGGTTGCGATACGGCCAACAGCCTGATGTACATATACAATCAGGATGCCACCGACGGACAACCGGGTTGCAACTGCGACTTAGGTGTAGCCACATATTGTGAAAAAGTGCCCATTCTCGGTGTCGACTACTTCCGCGGTCCGCTCAAACCTGCCGTAATTCCCGACTGGGAAACTGGCGAGCCGAAGGATACGCTGATCGAAATTGGCATGTCGGCATTTACCTACTACAACAACGGCGGCGTAGGCCAACCGCCTCCGGGCACGGACGACCCTTCGCTCCCGAACGAATATTTCAACTACATCACAGGATCATGGCGCGATGGTGCGCCCTTCACGTTCGGAGGCAACGGAAAAGATGGAACGATTCCGGTTAAATATGCCTTCCCCGACCCTCCGAACGCTGAAGCTGGCTGGTCGATGTGTACGGCCGGCCTGCCTTTTGGCGACCGCCGTACCATCCAGGCTTCGGGTCCGTTCACACTCACACCCGGTGCGGTAAACGAGCTCATCATCGGTGTGCCCTGGGTAGCCGACATCGACTACCCCTGCCCCGACATCGAGCAACTGCTCCGTGCCGACAAACTGGCCCAAGGTTTGTTCGATAACTGCTTCGAACTGCTCGACGGTCCGGATGCTCCATTGGTAGATTGGGTTGAACTCAACCGTCAACTCATTGCTGTTCTCAGCAACGACTCACTGTCGAACAACTTCAACGAAAGGTATAGCCAGATTGACTTCCTTGCGCCCGACTCGCTCAAAAACAGCAGCGATCCCGCTGTAAAAGATTTGGCCAAATACAAATTTGAAGGCTACCTGATTTATCAACTGATCAACCCGAACGTATCGGCCGTAGACTACAGTGATGCAGAAAAAGCACGAGTCGTTTATCAGGTGGACAGCAAAAACGGTGTCGGTAAAATTTTCAACTGGGTTGAAGTGCTGAACCCCAATAATGGCGACAAGATCTACTTCCCTGAACAGGCAGTAGACGGCGCCGATGAAGGTATTCGTCACACGTTCAACATCGAGCAGGATCAGTTTGCCAGTGGCAACACCCGTACGCTGATCAACCACAAAAAGTACTACTACTCCGTGGTGGCTTATGCCTACAACAATTATGACACCTTTGATCCGCTTAAGGTTCCGGCTTCAGGCCAGCAGAATTCTTACCTGCCAGGCCGCCGCAACATCCAGATTTATACCGTGATCCCACGACCAATAGTTGATCAGGCCTTACAAACGGCTTACGGCGACGGACCCGAGATCACCCGTCTGGAAGGTTTGGGCGCAGGGGGTAACTTCCTTGACCTTACCGACGAAACACGGGAACGTATATTCCAGAACGGTTTCGACAGTACGCTGACCTACAAACAAGGTCGCGGCCCCATCAACGTGACCATTTTCAATCCATTCGAAGTTCGCGACGGATTGTTTGAACTCGCTCTGGTGGACGGTAATCTGAACGACACCAAACTCGATGACACGGCCCATTGGGAACTGCGTGTGCTCGACGACGGTGGCAATGTTACGGAGACCATTTTCTCTGAACGTACCATTGCTGACCTCAACGAACAAATCGTTGCAGCTTACGGCTTCTCGATTACTGTGGCTCAAACGGCAGATGTTGGCGACAACGCCAACATAGATATTCAACCGCCTCAAATTAAAGGCGATGCCAGCAACGGCGCCATCGGTGCGGAAATAGAATATGCTGATCCTGACCAAACTTGGCTTACAGGATTCCCGGACGAAGATGAGGGTTTTTTCAATTTTGTTCGTACCAACAGACTCGAAGTTGACGAGCGATTCGACCCTACAGGCGCCTTAAGCAGCTTGGGCGATGGATGGTTTGTGCCTTACGTTCTTGCCAACTGGCGTGTATCCGCTTTGCCTGAAGGCGAAAGGATGATTACGCCGGCATGGACCGAAAGAGGCGCAGCCCAACAAGGCCAGCTCAACAACACGGCCGTTGGACCGACGGACAAGGATCGCTACGAAAAATTGGCTTCTATCCCCAACATCGACATCGTGCTTACCAGCGATACCAGCCTATGGAGCCGTTGCGTCGTTGTTGAAACAGCTTCGTACTATTACACCAGCCCGGCTTCGGAATTCCCGAAAGATCCGACCCTGATGACCGAAAGTCCTCCTGCGGGTCGTCAACGTCTGATGTTTGATGTGCGTTACAGCCCATCGGTAGCCAGACACGATGCCAACGGAGATGGGAAACCTGATCCCGACGGCAGTTTAGATGCCAGTGGTAATCCCATACTTGGTATGGGTTGGTTCCCGGGTTATGCCATCGATGTTGAAACCGGCCGCAGGCTGAACATCTTCTTCGGTGAAAACTCGGTGTACTCCAGCACAATTGATCCTACCTGGACAGGTCGTGACATGCTCTGGAACCCAACGTCGCAATTCTTCCGTCCGTTCACTTTTGCACCTGAATACTACGACCTGATTTTGGGTGGACAGCATTGGGTATATGTAATGAATACGACCTACGACCGTTGCGAAACCCTCCGCGGCCGCTTTACGCCCGATGGTTTCACATCGCAAATTGCCGCTACGCGCAAAACACAGCAAGTTGCCCGCATTGCCTGGGCAGGTATGTTGCAGTTGAACCCTGGCTTCGAGATGCGTCCACTGAACGACGGTCTTATACCCAACGATGCCATCATCAAGTTGCGTGTAGACAACCCGTACGGCACCTGGTATGACGACAACAACACCAATCCAAACGTCAACTTGCGTTACACGGCCCATCCGAAGTACCAGTTCCGTATTGATGGCAAAGGCCCCCGTATGTTGGAAAGCAACGAGGTAGCCAATGCACTCGATTCGATCAAGGTTGTTCCGAACCCGTACTACGGCTACTCGCAATACGAAACGACGCAGTTCAGCAACGTGGTGAAAATCACCAATTTGCCGGGCAGATGTACGGTAACCATTTACTCACTCGACGGCAAGTTCATCCGCCAGTACAAACGCGATGAATCTTACGAGCCGTACAATCAGATTTCGCCTGAATTGGAGTGGGACTTGAGGAACAGCAAGGGCATACCGGTTGCATCAGGTGTTTACCTGATCAACGTGAATGCTCCGGGCTTGGGTGAACGAACCGTGAAATGGTTTGGTATAGCCAGGCAGTTTGACCCATCGGGCTTGTAAAACAATAGGTTGTTTGGCCAAGCTTTTTCAAATTGAACTTTTCAAATTTGACTTTAAAAATTTTAAAGTTGAATTTGAAAAGTTTGATTGGAAAAGTTTGGACCATCATCCATTAATCGGCCTTTATTCATTTCTATCAACCCATCTTTTGATATGAACTACAAGTTTACATACCTGTTGCCCTGCTGCATGCTGCTGGCTTCGGTTGCCTTTGCTGGCAACCCCGACCGCCAGGGTGAGGCCGGCGCGGCACAGCTGCTGATCAATCCGTGGGCCCGCAGCGCCGGTTTGCATTCGATGAACACCGCGAATGTAAGTGGCGCCGACGCCTTGTTTCTCAACGTGGCCGGCTTGTCGCGCATCAAGAAAACCCAGTTTCAAATCGGTCATGCCCGCTACTTGGAGGGCGCCGACGTCAACATCAACGCGCTCGGGTTTGCCCAGCGTATCGGCAAAGGCGGCGGTACTTTTGGCCTCAGTTTGATGACCATTGATATGGGCGACATTCCGCTTACCACCGCCGATGTTCCCGAAGGATCGGGCGCTACGTTCAGCCCTTCGATCTTCAACCTCGGCGTATCGTATTCGCACATGTTCGAAAACCGCGTTTCGGTGGGTATTACTGCCAAATTCGTGAACGAATCGATTTCGAATGCCAGCGCCAGCGCTATGGCCATTGATGCAGGTGTTCAGTACGTGACCGGAGAACAAGACAATTTCAAATTCGGTATTTCCCTGCGCAACGTAGGCTCCAAAATGCAGTTCAAAGGAGAAGGTCTTGCCCAGCCACGTCCTAACCCCGGACAAACGTTCGAGTATCCCATCACGTACTACAGCCGTTCAGCCGCTTACGAATTGCCCTCGCAACTCAACATTGGCGCTTCTTACGATTTTCTTTTCGAAAGGGCCAGCCGTTTGACCGTTGTAGGCAACTTTACCTCCAACGCCTTTTCGCGTGACCAGGTAGGCGGTGGCCTCGAATTTGCACTTGGCAAAAACTTCGCCGTCCGTGCAGGTTACAAAGGCGAATTTGACCAAAACGAAATCGAAAAATCGCTCGACAACGGCATAAGCGCCGGCCTAACCGCATCGACCGCCTTCAAAAAAGGTTCAGAATCGCGCTTGTCCATCGATTACTCCTTCCGTTCAACCAGCATCTACCGCGGCATTCACAACATCGGCATTCGTCTCGATTTGTAATGTTGATGTTGTGCAAGGTTAAGTGCCGGGTTGCAAACTTAGATTTTCAATTTTGGTAAAATATACTTACCTTTGCATGACTAACCATAAAGCAGAAACGTTTCTAACCTAACAGGATGGAAGCGTTTCTGTTTTTTTCTATGCCTAATGCCTGGCGCCCCATTTGGCGCCATTTTTTATCACATTAACATTGGTTTGGCCCTACCAATGTTTAACCTTAATCTTATTTACCATGGCTAATTACACGTATCTAACCCAAACCGGTTACGATAACCTCAGAGCTGAATTGGATGAACTTAAATCCAACGGCCGTCAGGAGGCTGCCCACGCCATTGCAGAAGCCCGCTCACAAGGCGATTTGTCTGAAAATGCCGAATACGACGCGGCCAAAGATGCCCAAGGCATGTTGGAATTGAAAATCAGCGAACTCGAAACCGTATTGTCCAACGCCCGGGTTATTGATGAAAGCCAACTCGATGACTCCAAAGTCGCCATCCTGTCCAACGTTACCATCAAAAACCTGAAAACAGGCAAAGAAGTAACGTATAAACTGGTCTCGGAAACCGAAGCCGATGCCAAAGCAATGAAAATTTCCGTCACTTCACCCATCGGTCATGGACTGCTGGGTAAGGAGCGCGGCGACAAAGTCACCATCCAGACGCCAGGTGGTGAGTTGAAATTTCAGGTCAAAGAAATCACCATAGGCTAAACCATCATGGCCACCATTTTTTCACGCATCGTACAAGGAGAAATACCGTGCTACAAAGTCGCCGAAACCGACCAGTACCTGGCATTCCTTGATGTGCGTCCGATGGCCAAAGGGCATACGCTCTGCATTCCCAAACAGGAAATCGACTACATCTTCGATATGGACGATGAGGCGCTGGCCAATCTTATGCTTTTTTCCAAACGGGTAGCCCGCGCTCTCAAAGCTACGGTACCCTGCAAAAAAGTAGGCGTCGCAATCATAGGCCTTGAAGTACCCCACGCGCACGTGCACCTCATGCCCATGAATCAGGTTTCCGATCTCAGTTTTGGCAAACCACCGCTCGACATGGGCCCTGATGAATTGCAGTCGCTCGCCGCAGCCATCGCCGCGAATTTGGATTGAAAGGTCTTTGGCATTTGAGGCTGCTTTTGATTTTAACATTAAACATGAGCCATCCCGGATTCGGGGTGGCTCATGTTTTTTTTGGCTATTTGAACCAAGCAAAGTTTTCCGTACATTTGAATATCTCAATCCCCTGCATGTACAAATTGCTCCTCTTGTCCATCCTACTCGCGGCCTTTTGTAACCGCACCAAACCGGTCATACAGGCCAGCGTACTGCCGACATCTGGTGAAAAAATGATGGGTCTTACCTTCGTGGCGCCACCCGAACCATTCTCCAGCAATCCCATGCCTGCTGTAAAGAGCATGGGCGCAGGCTGGATAGCCGTGGTGCCGTATGCTTTCACACGCCCGGGCAATCCGCATGTTCAATACAACGAGGGTGGCTGGCAATGGTGGGGCGAACGGCCCGAAGGCGTGGCCGAAAGCATCCGATTGGCACATGAAAACGGATTGCGCGTGATGCTGAAACCACAGGTATACGTGCCCGGCAGCTGGACCGGGATGCTTCGTTTTGATACGCCCGAAGCATGGGCATCGTGGGAACAGGACTACAGCAATTACATCCTCAACATGGCCAAACTTGGCGCCGAACAAGGCGCCGAGCTGTTTTGCATCGGTACGGAATTTCGCACGGCCATCGCCGAAAGACCAGCCTACTGGTCAGAACTTATCAAACAAGTCAGGGCTGTTTTTCCGGGGAAACTGGTGTATTCGGCCAATTGGGACGACTGGGAACAGGCACCGTTTTGGACCGAGCTTGACTACATCGGTCTCAGCAGTTATTTCCCACTCGTGGACGGCGCTACGCCCGACGTAGAAGCCATGAAAACAGCCTGGGAGCCCATACGCAACAAGCTGAAGGCTTTCAGCCAAAAAAACGATAAACCCGTGTTGTTCACCGAATATGGCTACCTCAGCGTCGACGGTTGTGGATGGCGCAACTGGGAACTGGAAAAAAACATTGAACAGCGCGCCATCAACGAGCAAGCCCAGGCCAATGCCTACGAGGCTCTTTTCCAAACCTTTCATGCCGAAAGCTGGTGGGCCGGCGGCTTTTTATGGAAATGGTTTCCCAACATGCGAGGCCACGAAGGATACCCCGAGCGGGACTACACGCCGCAAGGGAAAAAAGGGGAGGAAATTATTCGGAAGTGGTACGTCGTCAATCGTCAATCAATTTCTCTTTAGTACCCACGAAGCTTCAGCAGTTGCTCCTTGAGCCTTTCCACCGGAAAGAAATTTTGTTCCAAGGGAATGGCAAACGGAACGGGTGTGTCGAGGCTGGCTGCTCGCAAAACAGGCGCGTCGAGGTGTTCGAACAGGTGTTCGCCGATCCATGCAGCGATTTCACCGCCGATGCCGCCGAAAAGCGTGTCTTCATGGAGGATGAGTACGCGGTTGGTGCGTTTTACAGATGCGGTGATGGCGTCGTAGTCGAGGGGAACGAGCGACCGCAGGTCCACGATATCGGCATCAAGGCCGAGTTCATCTGCAGCATGTTGTGCCCAGCGAACGCCGAGCCCGTAGGTGAGGATGCTGACTTCGCTGCCCAGGCGAACTTGTCGTGCTTTGCCGATTTCCACCGTGTAGTATTCTTCGGGC
>JBBSDH010000028.1:0-28069 GCA_038249605.1 Chitinophagales bacterium
AAGTTGTTGTTTCGAAATTCTGAATTGGTGATGAAGGAATGGCTTCCACCATTGTACTTTAGTCCGAATTGTGCATCGCCTACAAGTGTTTTGTCAAAAACGACAGAAGCGCCGTTATCGAGGTCTACTCCCTTCCACATTTCGTCGCAGCCTTGAAGGGAACCTTCGACAATGGTCAGTTTTACATCAGGCTCGAGAACAATGGAGGTTCCTGAGGCCATGCGAAGGTTTAATGGTCGATCATCGAACGTTCCATAAGGGGTAAACAAATACGAAGTTATACCACTTGTTGTTAATTCTTCTAGGTAAATCGGAAAAGGAACTTGTGTTGTAGGTTCAAAATCCAATTCAGTAACAAAAGGCAAAATCAAATCTCCGCCAGTTATATGAAAGTTTGAATAGGGTGGATTAAAATTGCCATAAGGTGGAGCAAAAACCTCTATAATGCTTTGCCCAGGAAGTATTTCTTTTGTGTAAAATGGGTTTACAGTAATAACGGCATTATCCACAACTAAATCTACGGTTTTTCCCAAAAAACATTGAATCCCATAATTTCTAATTGAATTAGAATTCAATTGATCGAATTGGAAAATAAGTGAAAATGTAAAAATTTGCTTCTCAAATGCATCAAGTTGAAGATATTTTTCTGACCCATCAGAGTTTAGAGCAACCAATTGCACATTTAAACCGAAATCAACCAATTGAAAATGGGTAAAATAATTACTAATTATTTGATTATTACCATTTAGCAAAGGTTTTAAATGACCGACTGGGAACTTTACTCTTAATGGCATTTCGATTGGTTTAACACAACCACCTTCAACTTCTATTCGAAAATTCATAACATTACCAGTTTCTAAACAATTCTCAACAGGTGATACATTGTCACATACATATTCCAAAATAGTTGGAAGGCAGAAATTGCACTCTTCAGTTTCTAAAGGAGCAAATTGGTATGTTAAACATTCACAACTACGTTGGCTTAGATAAGTTCCTAGTGTAGCTCTCATACATCCTGAAAGAGCTATAACGTCATTGTTACTATTACATCCGGAAAATGCATCAGAGTCACACATTAATGAAATGCATTGATTAACAGATTCTGGGCATGGAATGCAAGAAAACTCCCCTTCATTTTCATGTCCAAGGTCACCTATAAAATGTCCAAGTTCATGCGCAACATTAAGCGCTAGAATATTGGCATCCTGCACGTATTTACCAATTATTTGTCCATTATACTGATATGGAGTTTTATTAATACAAAAAGGCACATTAGGATTTTCCCAACCTATAAAATCAGTTGGTTTGTTGGTGAAATAAATGGTTACGTCCGCTCTACCACACTTATTTTTGAGATTGCCATTTAGAGTAAGCATTACTGACATTAGTTCCATAAGTACCATTGTAAATTCCGGAATATTGGGTGTTATTAAACAGATATACTGGAAAGTTATTGTAAATTTGAAAACTCACCTGAGGGCTTGTGGAACCAATTATATTCCAAGCGTCTTGCGCCCCTAATAACGCTGATATGCATTTGGATTCAGCATTTGAGAAACCGCCACATGCTGTTTGGAATTCAGTATCAAAAACAATTGCAACTTCAACGTTTAGGTCATCATTACAAATATATGTTGCCCCCCCCCAGCCTGAGACAAAATTATATTCTGTTGCGTTGTCCAAAGTAGTGCAAAAAGCAAAAACTTTAGAAATGGTTTTTTTGGACAAAAAAAGTTTTTCATGTACAAGATTTGAATAGTTAACGATTATCGAAGATAGGCATCAAACTTATAATACAAAGTTAATTTTTATCACATTAACACTTTAGTGCCTAGTTAAAGCATTTTTCCAACCCTTGCAGTTTTTGGGTATACAACATTTTGTGAAGATTTTGGAGATTAGATTTCATGGTTTCAAAGGTAAAAATCCGTTTTTATCCGTGTTGCTTGCATCCGTGTCATCCGTGTACCATTTCGATGCCAGAAGGGAACACGGATAAAAAACGGATTTTAACAAAACATGGGTCACCCCGAACTCGGGATGACCCATATTAACCTAGGAACGGATGATCGGGTTATTGTGGGATGGGGCCGGAAAACGTGTCGTTCAGTTTCTTTTTAAACTGGGGAAACATTTTCTGGATTTCGCTGCTGCCGTGGATCTTATTCATCTCCTCGAGCGTGAGCCCGTCCTGCTGGAATGCTTCCAGCCGACTCGGCAGAACTTCAGCCGACGCAGCGTCGGTCGGGGAAGTCCTTTTGAAAAGATTGCTTAAAATTGAACGCATTCGTAAAAACGGTATGTTTTGATGCGACAAAGGTAGTGATTTCCTATGAAAAGGCAAAATACTTTGCATTAATTTCATTGACCGAAGTGCGGATAACCCTGTTGATCTGGTTTTTTCACCCGTTCAGACGAATAGATTTCCCCATCCAACCGCATTGGTTTTACCTTCGACTTCGTTCCTTATACGAACGGCAACAGTCCAAGGTTTCTTATGTACTCCAGCATTTTGTTTTTTTTCCTGCACGCGGCATGGGGCCTCTTTGCAGATCCTGTGTACCGCTGCGACAACGGACGGATCCTTTTTCGCTCCGAAGCACCCCTCGAAGCCATCGAAGCATCGAGCAATACCTTGCGCGGCATCATCGACGCCGAGAAGCAGACCTTCGCTTGGTCCATCGAAATCAAAAATTTCGACGGCTTCAACAATCCCCTGCAGCGCGAACATTTCAACGAAAACTACATGGAAACCACACGTTTTCCCAAAGCGACTTTTTCAGGAAAAATCATCGAAAAAACAGATTTTAGTCAAAACGGAACCTACTCCATTCGTGCCAAAGGCATGCTCAACATCCATGGCGTGGAACAGGAACGCATCATCAAAAGCAGCATCGAAGTAAAAAACGGCTCCATCAAAGTGCGGTCTAAGTTCACCGTCCCACTTTCCGATCACAACATCAGCATTCCCAAAATTGTGCACCAAAAAATCGCCGAAGAAATCACGGTGACGGTGGAGGCGGTGCTGAAGTAAGGGGAGGGCTGATTGACAGGATACGACGTACGAAATTTGATTTTTGATTTCGTTCTACGCGCACTTAGCGCATTTCACCACAGAGTTGCACGGAGTTACACAGAGGAAAAGCACAGAGTCTATGGAGTGTTTTTCTTAGAATAGTAACAAATTTTAAATCAATGGATCAACGACTCTGTGCTTTTCCTCTGTGTAACTCCGTGCAACTCTGTGGTGAAATGCGCCAGATGCACATAAACCGAAACCAAAAAAACAGCGCCCCATCAAACCTCTAAAAGCTAAAATAAAATATTGAAATTCAATCATTTAATATTATTCTATTTCCTTATCACTGCCACCACAGCAGCGCAAACGCCCGTATTCCGGCCCCAGCGGCTCCAGGAACAAAGCGAAAACCTGCAAACAAGCGTTCTGTTTCAGGACCAGCGCGGTTGGGTGTGGTGCGGCACCGAGCGTGGACTGTTCCGCTACGATGGCTTCTCTTGCACGCGTGTGCCCGCCCCAGACAGTCTGGACAACAAACCCATAACCGCTCTCGGAGAAATGTCGGGATACCTTTGGGTGGGCTACCGCAACGGCGCCATTGCGCGAATGCCTACTGGCGCCGTACTCGTTCCTGAAAACCAAGGAAGCTTGAATCAAACGGGACCGCCAGTGATGGAACGATGGACACCCGAAGAAGGCACACCCGCCAAACCGATCACGGCATTTGCACAATCCACCGACGGCGTTTGGTGGATCGCTACCTACGGCGAAGGCGTGTATGGATACCGAAACGGCAGGATGTACCAGTTCGACGGTTTGCCCGCCAACGACACCTACGCCTTGGCCGCCGACCAGCAAGGCAACGTGTGGGCCGCTACCGACGGTGGCCTGACCAGCTGCAGTTTCGATGCCACAGGGCGCAAAAAAACAACCGACATCACTACTTCCGACGGACTGCCAGACGAGATCGTAACCGCTCTGACCGCCGATACCGACGGCAACCTGTGGATTGGAACCTACGACCACGGCGTGTCACGATTCAGAGTAAAAGAAAAAAGTTTTGATGTTTTTGCCAAAGAATGGCCGTACGGTCCAATCACCAGCCTGGTTGCATATGGAAACGAAGAAATTTGGGCAGGGACAGCAAACGAAGGCGTGGTAAGACTGGACATCCACTCCGGCAAGCCGCATGCGATGCCCGACGACAACAACCTGCGCACCGCCCGTGTAAAACAACTGCTGAAAGACCGGGAAGGCCTCCTTTGGGTGCTGGCCGACAAGGGAGAGGTGCACACAGCCAATGTGCAATTCGGGGCATTGAACACACCCTCCGGACAAGTGCAGGCCGTGTGTGTGGATCAAAAATACCGGCTTTGGGTTGGTGCGCAAAGCGGCCTTTATGTGGTTGAAAACGACAAATTCAGACTGGTCTTGAGAGAAAATATCCTTTCGTTGTGGGAGGCGCCCAACGGACTTTTGTGGGTCGGAACTTTCGGAAAAGGCGTGTTCGTGCTGGACGGGAACGGCCGCCTAAAACACCTCATCACCGAAGGTACCTCGCTCAACAACGGCAGCATACTATCCATAGCGGGCAACAAAAACATGGTTTGGATCGCAACGCTTGGCGGCGTGTCAAGCTTTAACCCAACGACCTTCCAACCCTTGTTTCCCGACGGGATAACCAATACAAACAACTACGTTTACAAAGTACTGGCCGACAGCCGCGGACGGTTCTGGTTCGGCACCGACGGAAACGGGCTCGGTGTTTGGGAAAACGGCGTTTTTAAACATTACACCGAAGCCGTAGGACAGCCGTTGAAAACCATTTATTGCATCGCTGAAGACCAACACGGAAACTTATGGTTCAGCACCGACAAAACGGGGCTGTTTCGTTTCGACGGCAAAATATTCCGGCATTACTCCCGCAAAGATCAACTGCACAGTACCGGAATAACAGGTCTGGCGGTGGATGGCAATGGACGGGTGGTCATCGCTTACGAGGACGGCTTCGACCTGCTCAACCCAACCACCGACCACGTTGCTTTTTTCAACAGCAGCACTGGCGCACCATTGGCCGACATCAACCTGAACGCAATATTCACGGATGCTCGCGGGCATGTATGGATGGGTGGCAGCAAGGGTTTGTTGCGTTCAGCTGCTTTTCATGAAACGTTTTTTTACGATCCACAGCCCAGCATTACCGCTGTTTCCGTGTTCATGAAGGCATTGGATTACCAAAGAATCACCAGTTTCGCCCACGACAACAACTATTTCATTTTCAATTTCACCGGTCTGTGGTACACCAACCCCGATGCCGTGCGTTACCGATACCAGTTGGAAGGATTCGACCCCGACTGGAAAGTTTCGAAAGACCACATGGCTTCCTACCCCAACCTGCCGCCAGGCTCGTATACCTTCCGTTTGCAGGCCAGTGAGCACGGCAGTTTTGAAAACACCCCGGAGACCGTGTATGATTTCACCATCCGTCAGCCGTTTTGGGTGCAATGGTGGTTTTTACTGTTGTGTATTGCAGGCGCGGTTGCTTCGGTGTACACCTACATCCGTTACCGGGAAAGGGTTTTGAAACGCGAGGCACAGTTGAAAAGGGAAAAAATCGAGTCGCAGTTTGATGCTTTGAAAAGCCAGATCAACCCGCATTTTTTGTTCAACAGTTTCAACACCCTCATCACCGTCATCGAGGAAAATCCGAATGTAGCCGTGTCGTACGTAGAGCATTTGTCCGACTTTTACCGAAGCATGCTTGTGTACCGCGAGCGCGATTTGATTTCTTTAAAAGAAGAAATGGAGTTGGTGCGGAATTTCCATTTTTTGTTGAAACAACGTTTTGAAAACAACTTTACCCTCAAAGAAAACCTGAACGGTACCGAGGGGCGCATCATGCCGCTTACTTTGCAAATTTTGGTGGAAAATGCCGTGAAACACAACGTTATTGCCGCAAAACGTCCGCTTTTTGTAGAAATTTTTGTAGAAAACAACCAATACGTGGTGGTGCGCAACAATTACCAGCCCAAGCTAAAACCCGAATCGGGCACGCGGTTTGGGTTGCAAAGCCTGGTGAAACGCTATCTTATGTTGGGCGACAAACCCGTTTTGGTACAACAGGACGACCAGTATTTTACCGTAAAAATCCCCCTGCTCTAACCATGAAAGCACTGATTGTAGAAGATGAAAACGCCGCCGCGCGAAGGCTGGAAAAACTGCTTTTGGAAATCAATCCCGGTATCGTGGTGTTGCAGCGTTTGGACAGCGTGGAGACCACCGTTGCCTGGCTGCAAAACAACCCGGCACCCGACCTGATGTTTCTCGACATCCAGCTCGCCGACGGTTCCAGTTTTGACATTTTCGAACATGTCAACATTGGCTGTCCTGTCATTTTCACCACTGCTTTCGATGAGTACGCCTTACAAGCTTTCAAAGTCCACACCATCGACTACCTGCTCAAACCCATCAAAAGCAACGAACTGGCGGCTGCATTGGAAAAATACAGCAAGCTTTACCCTGTTCCGACGCCCGATTACAACGGGCTGTTGGACACCCTGCGCAAAACCGGCACTGCCAAGTACCTGCAACGCATGCTCATCAAACTGGGCAACAGCATCAAACTGGTGGACATGAACGATGCCGCCTACTTTTACACCAGGGACAAGATCACCTTCCTCGTAACCAGAAGCACCGGTAAACGTTTTGCGGTGGATTTTCCGCTCGATAAGCTTGAAAACATGCTTGATCCGGAAGTTTTTTTTCGCATCAACCGCCAGTTCATCGTCAACATACACGGCATCAAAGAAATGCACCCTTATTCAAAAAGCAGGGTAAAAGTAGTTTTAGAGCCTCACATCGACCAGGAAACCATAGTGAGCACCGAGCGTTCTTCCGATTTTAAACGTTGGCTGGTGGGTGGTGTATCCGATGATCAGTAAGGAAACTTTAAGTTTTGTTGAACCTTTTTTCCAAAAACTTTCGTAAACTTTTAACAGAACGTGCTGTTGTATTACCTTTGAACCAAAGAATGTGACAGTACCAACCATACAACATACCAAATCCAATAGCAACTTGTTACAAACAGGCTTTGTAACAGTGTTGTTGGGCAAAAAATCTCCGTTTACTTACTTAGGAAATAAAACAATGGCGATTTACTCTATCCGGGATTTGGAGAAACTCACGGGTATCAAAGCGCACACCATTCGCATTTGGGAGCAACGTTATCGCCTCATCGAACCGGCACGTACCGATACCAACATCCGGTACTATACCGACGAAAACCTCCGTCATCTTTTCAACATTGCCCTGCTAAACCGCCACGGCTACAAAATCAGTCGCCTGGCCAAAATGCAACACGAAGAAATCGCGGTGCTTGTATCTGAAATAGCTGAGAACAACGGCAGTCAGAACGCCCAGATCGATGCCCTTACCCTGGCCATGATCGACCTCGACGAGGTTACCTTCGACCGTATTTTTCAGGCATATACCTGGGAGCATGGTTTCGAGCTCACCATGCTCGAATTGGTGTATCCTTTCCTTGATAAATTGAATGTGCTTTGGCTTACCAACAGTGTGAGTCCGGCCCACGAAAAATTCATCGGCAACCTCATACGCCGCAAGTTGATGGTCGCCATCGATAAAGAATCGGTAGATTCCATCCGCGACACCCCTACTTTTCTGCTCTACATGCCCGAGGGCGAAAGTCAGGAACTTACGCTGTTGTTCATGCACTACATGCTGCGGCATCGCGGCCACCGCGTCATTTACCTCGGAGCCAATACTTCTGTGAATGACCTGCGCGATGCTTGTCAGCCTCTGCGCCCACAATTTATTTTTACCATCCTTCAGGAACCATTGCCCCGGCAATCGATCCAAAACTACATCGATGCTGCCGGCGCGGCTGCTATGGGCGGACAATTGTTGCTCACCGGTGCCCAACTGTTTGTGAATCCTGTGAACCTGCCTTCGAATGCGACGGTATTGAACGGGTTGCCGGACACATTGCAGTTTTTGGATGCGTTGAAAATGAAAAAGAAGTGACAGCTTAACGCGCTACCCTGAATCCGTACTCCATGTTGGTTTGTCACCTCAACTTCAGGCATTTTTTCAGACTTTCCCGCCAATGCGGTATCTGAAGTCCGAAGGCGGCTTTGATTTTTCCTTTGTTCATAACACTGAATGGCGGTCTTTGCGCTGGCGTGGGATATTCGCTGGTTTCAATGGGCAAAACACGGCAGTTCAGTCCGGCGATTTCCATTATGGCGCAGGCAAAATCGTACCAACTGCACACACCTTCGTTTGAAAAATGCCAAATGCCCTCCAGCTTTGTTGCTGCAATTTTACCTTTTTCCACGTTATCAATAAGTTGCAACACGACATCGACAAGGTCTGGTGCATACGTAGGTGTACCGATTTGATCACAAACCACGCACAGTTCTTCACGTTCCTTTCCCAAGCGCAGCATGGTGTTTACAAAATTGGCGCCTTCGTTTGCATACACCCAAGAGAGTCGAAAAATCGTGGCGCTGGGGAGGAGTTTCAAAACGGCTTTTTCACCTTCCAGCTTGGTTCGGGCATAAACACTTTTGGGCATCGTGGGATCATTTTCCCGAAAGGGTGTGTTTTGCTTGCTGTGGAACACGTAATCCGTCGAAAAATGCACCATGCGCGCTCCTGTTTGAGCACAGGCTCGTGCGAGGTTGGCCGCACCGGTTACGTTCACCGCCCGGGCACGGGTGGGTTCGCTTTCCGCTTTGTCCACAGCCGTGTAAGCAGCACAGTTTAGCACCCACCGAATGTTGTTTTTTTTGAAAAAAGCCGACACGGCGCGGCGGCTGGTAATGTCGAGTTCGGCAGAAGTGGTGTATAAAAAAAGGATATCGGGAAATGCCGGAGCAAGATCCCGGAAACAACGACCGAGTTGTCCGCCAGCGCCAGTAATGAGCATCATACGTCGTATATCATTGGTGGTAAATCGCAAATCCGAATCACGCGGTAAAAGTATTGAAGGAATGAAACAGCAAACATAGCGTTTGTTGTAGGGTAAATGATGGATTCAGGATATACTTTTGCATCCCTGTTCAGGTTGGTCGACGGTCGACCAAACCGACCATTGACCACCGCCACTGCTATGAAACTGCCCTTTACCATCTTTCTCTTTTGCCCTTTCCTTCTGTTTTCCCAAACCGGCATCACGGAGGGTGAAAATACGCTCGGCTTAAACAGCACAATTGGCGCCATCAAACTGGACGGTTTCATCGACGAAGCCGATTGGCAAAATGCGCCCGTGGCTACCGGTTTTATTCGTACGTTTCCGGTAGATACCGGACTGGCAAGCACCCAAACGGAGGTGCGTATGTTGTTCGACGACAAGTTTTTATACATCTCGGCTGTTTGCCGGCAGGCAAAAAAAAGCTATACCATTACCAGCCTGAAACGCGATTTCCCCATCGGCACCAGCGACGAGTTCAATGTGCTCATTGATCCTTTCAAGGACGGCTTAAACGGCTTCCTTTTTGGTGTAAACCCGCTCAACGTACAACATGAAGCACTGATCGACAACGGCACTACCCTGTCGTTCGAATGGGACAACAAATGGTACTCGGCGGTGCACAACGGCGAGGATACCTGGACGGTGGAGATGGCCATCCCTTTCAAAACGCTGCGTTACAAACGAAATGAAGGCGACAACCAGTGGCGCATGAATTTTATTCGCAGCCGCATGCAAAACTGGGAAGTGAGCACCTGGCAACCTATTCCGCGACAATTCAACACCCACAACCTGGCTTTTGCTGGTCGCATCGATTGGGTCAAACCGCCTCCAAAACCCGGAGCCAACGTTACACTAATCCCATACGTCACCGGAAGCGGCAACATCATTTATGCCCCCGACCCCGTATCCCAGAAACGTGAAGGCACCTCTGATTTCGATGCGGGATTTGGTGGCGACGCCAAAATCGGCATCACGCCCTCGCTCAACCTTGACCTGACCTTCAACCCCGATTTTTCGCAGGTTGAGGTGGACCGGCAGGTAGCCAACCTGAGCCGTTTTGAGCTTTTTTTTCCTGAAAGAAGGCAGTTTTTTCTCGAAAACCGCGACTTGTTTGCCATGTTTGGGTTTCCCGACAGCCGACCTTTTTTTTCACGCCGCATCGGTTTGGCCGATACGTCGGCCGATCGCTCCAACCGCTATGCGCAGGTGCCCATCCTGGCAGGCGCCAGGCTGAGCGGCAAACTGACCGACAAACTGCGCATGGGCCTGCTCAGCATGCAAACCGCCAAACTTGATTTAAGTGGCAACCGAAGTTTGCCCGCCGCCAATTTTACTGTCGCTACCCTCCAGCATAAGGTATTTGATCGCAGTGCAATAAGCGGCATTTTGGTAAACAAACAAAATTTCCTCGACGGCCTGACCGACACCGAAAAAGCAAATTACGAGCCCTGGAACCGAGTGGCCGGGCTGGAATACAACCTCTATTCGGCCGACAACCGTTGGGAAGGCGAATGGTATTACCACCGTTCTTTTTCGCCCGACGAAAAGCAGCGCGGACAAACGCTGGCCAGCTTTCTGGGGTACAACGACCGGCATTTAAACGCCAACCTGGGTTACATGATGGTCGACAGCTTTTACTCGGCCGAAGCCGGGTTTGTGCCGCGAATTGGCGTTCAGAACTTTTACCCGGGCGTTGGTTTTACCTTTTATCCCGATCACAAATACCTCAACACGTGGTCGACGGGTGTGGAGGGTGGTGTTTCGGCCAGCCTGGAATTTCAGGAAACCGACCGCGACCTTTCCTTGTATGTGGATGCAACGTTGAAAGACCAGTCGGGTCTTACGCTGTTGGCCTACAACACCTATACGTACTTGTTTGAGCCTTTCAACCCCAGTAATGTGGACGAACCTGGTGTTTTGCCGTTGCCAGGCATGGAGGGGTACACGTATTCCGGTTTTGGAGCGAACCTTTACACCAGTCCAAGCTACGATGTACAAGGCAACTTGGAAATGCGCGTCGGGCAGTATTTCAACGGCACTTGGTTCAGGGCAGACGGCGAACTCAACTTTCGATGGCAGCCTGTGGGCACGCTTGGAATCAGTTACAGTTATACCGACATCCGTTTGCCCGATCCTTATGCCAGCACCAGTTTCTGGATCCTGGGTCCGAGGGCCGAATTGTCGTTCAGCAGAAATGTATTTTTCAGTGCATTTTTGCAATACAATACACAATTCAACAACATCAACGTTAATACACGACTGCAATGGCGTTTTGCACCGGTTTCGGACGTGTTTTTGGTTTATACCGATAACTCCTTTGCAGAAACCATACCCGGTGCCGATGTTCGTTTGGGCACGCCCAAAAACAAGGCGCTGGTACTTAAGGTCGTGTATTGGCTGAATTTGTAATTGTTGTGTTACATTTGTACAATGTAATCTACCCCTTTTATCCAACCATAAAAACCTTCGTATGAAACATTTGTTCGGATTTTCGTTTGTTATCCTGTTTTTAGCCTCGGGCTGCAGCCTTTTCAAAACCACGTCGAAGGGTGGCGGCACAGGACTGCCCAATCCGGCACCTATGACCAGATCCGCATCAATCGCCCCATCCGACCGCAATACTGCCTATGTGGATCGCTACGTTGAGTCCGCAGTATTGGAAATGGAACGCGGAGGCGTACCGGCCAGCATCATTCTCGCCCAGGGCATCCTGGAAAGCGGTGCAGGCACCAGTAATTTGGCCATGGAAGCCAACAACCATTTCGGTGTGAAATGTGGAAGCGACTGGAGAGGTGAAACCTTTTACAAAAAAGACGACGATCCCGGCTTGTCTTGCTTCCGCAAATACAACAACGTTTCGGAAAGTTATTACGACCACGGCGAGTTTTTGCGCAATCCCAGAAAAGCCAGCATTTATGGATCTCTTTTCGAACTCGACCGTACCGACTACAAAGGTTGGGCCCGTGGTTTGCAATCTGCCGGCTATGCCACTGCCAAAGACTATTCCGACAAACTCATCAACATCATCGAGCGTTACCGCCTGTACGAATACGACAAACCCGGCGCCATTACCAACTACAACAAACCCGCACCGGTTACACCTCCTCCCCCAACGACCAACCCGCAAACCTATCCCAACACAACGACCAATCCGCAAACTTATCCCACACAACCCAATACCGGTCAGGCCGTAGTCGTACCACCACCCGCCGAACGCATCGGTCGTGTAAACGAGGTCAAACTCTTGCTGAGTGCAGAAGGTGAAACCATGGGCGGCATTGCCAAAGCCTTGCAAATTAAGCCCGAAGATATTTCCAGGTACAACGAAAACAAATACGCCTTAACCCAACGTCTGAATGCCAACCAGCGCATTTTTGTGCAGGCCAAAAAAAGTTCCTGGAAAGGCCGTGCTACCTACCATTTTGTGCAGGACGATCAAACGATGTTTGAGATTTCGCAGTTGTACGGGGTCACGCTCGACAAACTGTACGAGCGCAACGCAATGAGACCCGGCCAGGAACCCCTGTCTGGCCAAAAAGTTAGGCTGAAAGGCAGTCCACTGAGTGGTGAAAGCGTTGCCTTGCGCAACCCTGAACCTGCGGCAGCGGCAGTTACACCGGCAACGCCATTCAACAATTCCGTACCTCCACAGGTGGAGGATGAAGAATTTTTGTTCGAAGAAGAAGCGGTACCCGTCTCCGAACAACCCCAGCCAATACCCCCTCGTCCTGCAACAACCAACACCCCCTACCCCAACGATCCTGTTCCTGCTTCAGCTACCACTACCAAGCCGGGCGATACCACCGCAACCAAACCTCCTGCTACAACGCCACCACCGGCTGCTGGTGACAACTTCCATATGGTAGCTAAAGGCGACACCTTGTTCAGCATCGCAAGGAAATACAACACCACCGTTTCCAACATCAGAAAATGGAACAACATGCCCGATGATACGGTGAAGATTGGTCAGAAACTGCGGGTCAAGTAAAGGTATTATCTTGGCCCTGGAAAACGACCCTACACCATGAACACTACCCCCCTTCAGGATGCCGACATCGAACGCCTCGACAATCTCGCCGCATGGCTCGACGATCGATTCCGTATTCCTGGAACCAACATGCGCTTCGGGGTCGACGCGTTGGTCGGTCTGGTGCCTTATGTAGGCGACATAAGCAGTTTCATTGTTTCTGGCATACTTTTTCACACCATGTGGCGCAAGGGCGCCGGTGTGATGCTGATGCTGCGCATGATGGGCAACCTTATGCTCGACGCCATCGTTGGCGTAATACCTTTCATCGGCGACCTGTTCGACTTCGGGTTCAAAGCCAACCGACGCAACGTAAATTTGCTTAAAGGATATTATGCCGACGGCAATGCCAAACCAAGCGCTAAAATGTCGTTGTTTGTGCTCGGACTGATTTTCCTCGCCATGTTCATGGCTTTGCTTTGGGCTGTGTGGACAGTTTCAGCTTATCTTTTCACGTCTCTTTGGAACTTGGTAGCTGGTTCCTGATTTCCTTCTGCTTTAAAAACAAACCATGCGCCGGTTGCTTTTTTTCTTCTCCTTTTTGCTGACCACGAGTATTGTCGCTCAAATACCCTTGAGCGACAGCGCAACCATCAGTCTGGTTACTGTTGCGCCGGGCGCCGAACTTTACAGCATTTACGGCCACAGCGCCCTGCGTGTTCGCGACCGCTCGCAAAACCTCGACCGTTGCTACAACTACGGCACATTCGAATTTGACCAGCCTGGTTTCATCGTGAAATTCATGCGGGGCAAACTGTTGTATTATGTAAATCCGGAACCCGGACGCGCTTTCGAACGCGGCAATTTAGCCGACCAGCGGAGTATGGTGGAACAGCAACTCAACCTGAACCAACCCCAAAAACAGGCGCTTTTTTCCCTGCTGCAAGACAACATTCGGGAGGAAAACAAATTTTACAAATACGATTTTTTTTACGACAACTGCGCCACGCGCATACGGGACATTGTTAAAAAGCCTTACGGAGAAAAGTTCATCTACAGCTCCAACGGCACGGGAAAATCCACCACGATGCGCCAGTTGCTCGACCCTTTTCAGCGCAACTATGCCTGGACGGACTTTGGCATCGACATCATCCTCGGTATGCCTGCCGATAAAAAAGCCTCACCCGAAGACCATATGTTTTTGCCCGAAGGCATGATGAAGGCTTTCAACCAAACCAAAACGCCGGACGGAACGCCGCTTGTTTCCGGCGTCAGAAACATTCCCGACACGCCGCTTTCCGGCGAAGTCATTTTACCCTACAACAGGTTTAGCAAACCCATGTTTGTCAGCTTGCTCGTTTTTGCCCTGGGTTTGTTCACCATGCGTTACCCCAAAGCCGAACGCATTTTCAACGGTGTGTTTTATTTTGTTTTGGGCGTTGCCGGACTGATTATTTTTTTCCTGTGGTTCCTCACCGATCACCTCGCCACCAAAAACAACCTCAATATTTTTTGGGCTTTGCCAATCAACCTTTTTTATTTCTGGCGCAATCCACGGGCAACCAACGTGCGGAAATACCATTTGTTCACCGGCTGCTTGGCCGTTCTGGTGTTGCTCCTCTGGCCATTCGGTTTGCAGGAATTTCCTTTGCCTGCGCTGCCTTTGGTGGTACTGATCGCCATCAAAGGTTTGTGGCCGATTATTTTTAATCGGCAGACGGCAGTTTGATCAACGCCCCTTTTGACTGGCGACTGTGGACTATTGACTATCGACTATTGACCAAACCGCCATCGTTCGGTCATCGCTGCACGAAATAAGTCCATCGTTCATCCATAGGAGGTTGTTGACGGAATTGACGTGGCCGCCGTAACGGATGGTATCGATCACTTTCAGCAATTCGACGGTTTGAGTGTCCCATATTTTAATGGAACGGTCGCGGCTGGCGCTGGCGAGGTAACGGCCGTCGGGAGAACAGGCGAGGTGGTTAACGGTGTACTTGTGTGCTGGCCAACTGCCTTCGAGTGTGTTGGTGTGAAGGTTCCACAGGCGCAGCATGGCGTCGCGGCCACCGCTGAAAAGTTTGCTGCCGTCGGGTGCATACAACAGGCAAAAGACTGAAGGATCGTGGGCTTTTTTCAAAACTTCTTTGATGGAGAGTGTCGTTGCATCGAGCAGATAAATGCTGCCGTCGCTGGCGCCTATGGCCAGTTCGTTGCGCCCGGGACTGTGTACCATGCAGCGCAGGGCCTTGTTGCTGAGGTGCAGACTTTCCAGAGCACGGCCGGTTGAGACATCCCATCGGGATAAAATGCCATCACCGCCGACAGAAAACACGTGGTTTTCCACTTTTAGCAGATCGTAAACGCCTTTTTGATGGTGTTGGATGTTGCGGGTTTGTTCCGGATGGCTGAGGTTGATCCAATGTACGCCGCCGTTCATGTTGCCGGCTACGAGGGTATCTAGTTTGGGCAAACTGATCAATGAAAAAACTTGGGTTTCGACCGAAGCGAGCAGGTGTCCGGTTTCCGGGTCGTCGTGGTTCCAGGCAACGATCCAGCCATCACCACCGGCGGAGATCCATTGGCGGGGTTGTATTCCGGCACACAACGCATAAATGGCAGCGTTGTGGCCGGTACAGGTATGTTTTTTTGTTACAATCACAGATTACTTGTCGTCGCCGAAAAAGGCCAGGATTTTGTCGGCCAGTTCCATGCCTATGTACCCTTGTGCTTCGAGGGTACTTGCTCCGATGTGTGGCGAAACGGAAACGAGTGGGTGTTTGAGCAGGCTTTCGCGTGGGGAGGGTTCGTTTTCGAAAACATCCAGACCGGCGCCGCCAACTTTTCCACGATCGAGGGCTGCGAGGAGGGCTTCCTCATCTATTGAGCCACCGCGGGCGGTGTTGATGAGCACAACGCCGTCGCGCATTTTTGCCAGTTCATCAGCCCCGATCAGCGGTTTGCCGATACCTGGCAGGTGGAGGGTCAATACGTCTGATTCGCGGATGATTTTTTCAAACGACTCTGCGCGAATCGTCACATTGAGTTTAAGGTCGGGGAACTGCTGCAATTGGATACTGACCTCCGCTTCCTGCACAAATGGATCGTGGGCGCGAACGTTCATACCCAGGCCAAGGGCCATTTTGGCGACTTCCTGACCAATGCGGCCAAAGCCGAGGATGCCGAGGGTTTTGCCGCGCAATTGTGTGCCGGTTTCGTAATTTTTCTTGAGGCGTTTGAAATCGCCACCGGCCATTTCACGGTTGCTGCGGTGCAACATGCGCGAAAGTGCAAACATGTGTGCAAAGGCAAGTTCTGCTACTGCGCGCGACGAAGCTTTGGGTGTATTGAACACAGCGATGCCTTTGCTTTCAGCGTATTCCACGTCGATGTTGTCGAGACCAACACCGCCACGGGCGATAATTTTCAGGTTTTTGCCTGCATCGATGACTTCGCGTGTTACTTTGGTAGCGCTGCGCACGATAAGCACGTCGAAATCTCCCATACGCGAAGTCAAAGCCTCTTGTGGAATCTTATCCTCCTCTACCAGGTATTCTGCCTCTTCAAGGAGCAATTTTCCGTCGGGATGAATCCCGTCGTTGGCCAAAATTCTGATCATGTTTTATGGTATGTTTTAGCGCTGATGGGCCCAATTTATTGTCACCCAAAGAATGCAAAGGTAGTTCTTTGGACATGGAAACAAGGCACTTGAAAAGCTTTTCCCAAAAACATAATGTTCATTGCTGGGTAGCAATACCACGTCGTGCAAGTTTTTGGCGGCAATCGGCTATGGCAGTTTCCACAAAAGTTTTGGGATTCTGATCAATACTGACCTCTTCCTTGAGCTTATCCAGGTCATCTTCCAGTTCGGGCAGCAGTTTTTGCATGATTTGCAAATTGTACAATGCCTGGTTCCAGGCCCCTGCCTCGTAAAAAGTTTCGTACATACGCTGTCGGATGCTGAACTGAAAAATGATGGTTTTAAGCGTGCTTTGTTTGCGCAGCCCCAAGGTCCTGTACCAATCAGCTATGTGCTTCTTTTCAACACGCTCACGGTCTGCACGCATGCGCAGCGACACGATCTGGTTCAGGCTATCATAGGATTTCAGGCTGTCGAACGACAGATAATACCGTTTCAGTGCATTGGCATATTCGTCTTTGAAAAAAAGCGAATCACCCACAACCAGGTTTTCCTCCACAATGGAGCGGTGTAAACTTTGAAAACGTCGTGTTATGTTGAGCTCGCGCTGCGGATCGGCCGGTGAAAT
Organism: Chitinophagales bacterium; assembly: GCA_038249605.1. Classification (GTDB taxonomy): domain Bacteria; phylum Bacteroidota; class Bacteroidia; order Chitinophagales; family Saprospiraceae; genus M3007. Next base: position 17,250 of record JBBSDH010000028.1, read on the forward strand.
ACCCTTGCGCAACACCCATGATTTGAAAGGATTGGAGGCCAGTTCCTCCATGGCAGGTACGGCGGCATTGTAGAGCTCATCGGCAGCGTTGCGCGATGCCTGGCGCATGTCGCTGTGCAGGGTATCCACCCAGTTCCAGCCAAACCATAAAGCAAAAAGCAACGATAAAATAAGGGATGCAACCGACCATACGGCCACCCGCCGCGCCAGTTTACGGCGTTCGTGCAGATCGCGGATTTGGGCTTCGGTGTCTTCACGCCGTTTGGCTTCATCAAGCAACCGTTGCTCAAGTTCTGCCTTTTCCCTGTCAGCCTGCTCCAGATTTCGGCGTGTGTCACGCGAGGTGATGATCGCGGGCAGGAGGGTGTCGTGGCTGATTTCGTAATAATAATCCTCGAGCCGGAGTTCTTTGCGCAGCAGACGTGTTTCCACCAGCGTTTCCAAAAAATCGTGGCTTACGCCCCAGGTATTGGTTAAAAAATCATCCACCATGCTGCACCTTCGGCCAATGGGCGTTACCAGACTTTCCTCGATCAGACAACGCGCCTTTTGGACAAACGCTGCGGTATTGTCCACCGGTTTACCGGTTCGCCGCGTGAAGGCCTCGGGCAGGTTTTGCAGTTGCTTTTGGTAAAAATCGCGGATTTCGCGGTCGAGTCCTTCATGCCCATCGTAATATGCACTACCTACTGTAAAACCTTCCGGTTGTTTTTCGGCAATGATTTTTTCCTCAATGTGCTGGCAAAGGATTTGAAGATTGAATGCTTCGATCTCGTCGCGCTGCCGAAGCACCGGCAGCTCTTCGCCAGCGGCAAAAGCATCTTCGGCGCTTCTTCCGGCCAAAAAATCTAGTATTTCAGTCATCGCCCCTTGTTCGTATTCAAACATCGGACTGGCCCACACCCCTTCAGCGGCGGCGGGCGCCTGGATGGCTGCCTGTGCCTGTTTGCGGTTGAGTGGCTGAAGTTGGTAGCGGTTGTGCAGGATGTTTGGGATGAGCGGACTGATGTCGTCGAGCAGGTGCAAAAAGTCGGAACGGATGGAAATCACCACGCGCAACTCCGGCTGTTTTTCCCACCATTGCATGATTTCCGAAGTGAGTGCCGATTCGCCAGACTGGAAGCGTTGCAACAGGGCATGGCGTATGGTTTCGGGCATGGCCTCGTTGGCCAAGTCGGCCAGGTCGGCTAAAAACTGACGCCGGCTGCTTTCGTTGTGACCCAGTGTAAACACCTCTTCAAACTGGTCGAGCAGCAGCACGGGAGTGGCCGGCAAACCATCGAGGTCGAATTCGAGGCGTTTCAAATTTTCCCAAAGGGTAGGATTCATGTTGTGCACAGCGTCGCGGGAATCGGTTTGCCCCACGGCCGGATGTTTTTCCAGCACGTTGCGCACATGGGTATTGAGCGGTACGGTGGTGTTGTCGAGGCGCAGAAAAAGGGGCACAAAGCCTTGTTTTTCGAGTTCGGGCGCTACACCGGCCTGGAGAAGGGAGGTTTTTCCGATGCCTGATTTTGCAAACAACACCACCAGCCTTTCGCGCACAACAAGGTTGGCAAGCCGCTGTATGTCCTCCATACGGCCGTAAAACACGCCGCTTTGGTTGCGTTCGAAGGGTTTCAGGCCCGGATAACGACGCGGTAGTTGTTCGGCGTTGTTGCTCATGTTGTGTACCAATGTGGTATCAGGGTTTGACAGGTGGCCAAGATAAGGTTAGTGCCGCGTCCAGTATATGACAAACAGTTTCGCGGCCCTATTTTTCGCTCAATGTCGTTATTCGTCGGTTAAAATGTCCCGCATTTCGCCCTCCTCAGGCCTAATTGAGCAAAATATTAGGTTTCGCCAAACTTTACGTCATTTACTGGACGCGGCACTAGCCAAGTGTTTCCACATATTTTTTCAACGTTTCAGCGATGTCCGAAAAGTGAACATCTTCCTGTCCATTGCCAAATACCGCCTGGTTTTTGGTTGGTCGCGTAGTTTTAAGCGTGCCCAAAGGCGTACCTTCGAGGCTTATGTTTTTAAGTATGATGGGCATGACGAGGAACTTGGCACGCGGGTTGTTGCGGGCTGCAAGTTCGTTGAGCAGGTTGATCGCCGGATTGGAGTCGTCGAAAAAATCAGCAGTAATCAAGGGCAAAACCACCTGACACTGGTCTATCTTTTCTTGGATCCAAACCTGCACATCGCCGGCTCCTACAGCATCGCGCAGGGTATGTAGGCGCAGTTTGAGTGGTTTCAGGTGTTTGATGAGCAGTTGACATGCCTGGTCATCGGCGCTTTCGTTGTGCAGGATGAGTACATCGGCGAGTGCTTCGCTCGAATCGCTGACGGCATGTCCGTCCAGGCTTCGGTAATGTTCGAGCAGGTTGGAAACAAACGTTTCGATGTCTATTTTTGGAAACACCATGCGGAATTCACCTTGAAAAAACACCTTGGCATGTGGTCCGGCATCGGGCTCGCCTTTCAACGGATAGGCAAAGGGTTGGATGTTGTTGCGGCTGTTTTTAAACAGCGCATCGAAGAGCAGGCGCACGCTCCAATCTTCAAAATCGAAACCCATAAACAGGTAAAAACGCGGCAGATTGAAAGCGGCGAGCAAACTGTCGGGCAGTCTTTCGTGCTGTGCTCCTGTAATTTTATTCACATACCCGAGTTGGTCGTTGTACGTTAGCACCAACGATTCAGGTTTTTTGTAAAATCCAAAAAGGTTGTACACGAGTGGCGGCGCATCGTCGCCGAAAGTATAAAGGGGGTCGGGACTGCTTTTACGGAAATTGTAAAAATCAAACTGGTAATCGCGGACGGCCTGGGCGTAGTAGCGGGCAAAAAAATCGTCGGGCGAGGTGGTGACAATGATTTTGAAGGGCAGATCGGCGAGTTGTTCGAGCATTGGATGCAGGTCTGCTTCGCGCTCGGCTTTTTGGTAAAAATCCTGTACGGCTGCGATGATCATGGTATCCGACAGCATGTTGCGCATTCGCAGGGTGCTGCACACCTGCGTGAGCGAGTCTTCTTCAGAGGGTGTAAGTGTGAGTTTGTGTACCTGTGCGAGGTGGCGGGCGCACAGCTCCGTTAGCGGCATGTACGAGCCGTTGGGCTGGCGGGAGGCAATGGCTGAGGGACCGAGAAAAAGCACACAACTTCCATCGCGAATCTGTCGTGCCATATTTTGATACAAGACCGCAGGCAGTTCGGCGGCGGTAGCGTCAGGTCGGGAATCGGTTGTTGGCATGGATGAAGTTTAAAGTTCAAAGTTTAAAGTTTAAAATGTGAAGGCTTAAACGGCGAACTTTGAGCACATAAAGATACAAATTATACCATACAAAATGCGTACCGCTTTCAGCAGCAAGGGTGGTAAAGAAAAAGGCAAAGAGGGAAATGTGTAAAACAGCCTTAAAAAACAGCATGGGCCATCCTGAAAATATTCAGAATGACCCATGTTTATTTTAAACCAACAGGCCTGGTGCTTATTGAGGCTTGTTGGAAATTTTCAGGTAATTTTCGAGGGCGACTGCGATGGAAGGAGCTTCCGGAGCGCCGGCCTGGATGTTGACCGTCATGCCGCTTTCGGTTACCGCTTTGTTGGCAAAGGTTCCGAACACACAGATGCGTCGGTCGTCCTGTTTAAAATCGGGGAACTGTTCAAACATCGATTTGATCTCGAGGGCCGAGAAAAAAGCGATGATGTCGTATTTGATGTCTTTCAGATCGGTCAGATCCGTATTCACAGTACGGTACATCACGGCTTCCTGGATGGGAACCTTGAGGTCGGCAAAAAACTTAAAAATATCGGGGTTGCCTTGATCTGAACAGGGAATGAAAAATTTTTCTTCCTTATTACGCTGAACGTAGGCTTTGAGTTCAAGAATGGACTTGTTGCCATTGAACACCTTGCGTTTGCGGAACATGATGAACTTCTGCAAATAGTTGGCAATGGTTTCTGTTGCACAGAAGTATTTGGTTTCTTCCGACATTTTGATGCGCAGTTCGGCGCACAGTCGAAAAAAGTGATCCACAGCTGTTTTACTGGTAAAAACGATGGCCGTGTAGTCGTTCGGATAAACGCGATTCTTGCGGTATTCCTTCTCGGTCAATCCCTCAACCGTTACAAACGGCACAAAATCGATGCGCACGTTGAAACGTTTTTCCAAGTCGTCGTACTGTGAACGTACGGCGGGGTTGGGTTGGGAAATAAGAATGTTGTGAACTTTCTTGAAGGCTTCTCCTTGAACAGGTGCAGCGGTTGCAGACATTCGGGAGCTGTGTTTATGTGAAGTGAGGTTGTTTCAGTATGCCGGTGATTTGGTAACCATCAGATGCCCATTTGAAGCATCGCTAACTTTACCAAAAGTACCATAGGCGCTATTTCAACTGTGCAAAGGTACAATAAAAAATGGAATGGGTTATCCTGCAAAATTTTACGGCCTATGGAACTGGCCCTAAAAGCGCGGTAAGTGTAAAAAACAAGCACCAAGCCCAGCGTCCAAAAAACCAAAAAACCATCGAAATGGCCGGAAAAAGCGATCAAAAAGTTGAATGGCAACAAAAATAGGCCTAGAACACAATTGAAAATGATGATGAGAAAATGGTAACGCCCAACCTCGGCATCCACCGGAAAAAGTGCCCTGGCAACGCCGAGCAGCATATGTTTGGAGGTAAAAACAACAATGGCCAGCGCCAGACAAAGTATCAGGAACATGCCGTTGTTGTAGCGTTCCCCTGCAAAGTATCGTATGACCAGAAAAACAAGCAGTCCGGCATTGAGCAAAAAATTGACGTAAAGCATCAGGTACGGACCATTGCCGATCAATCCGGTCGCTTCCCGTTGTACCAGCGTGAGGGCATTGTCGTTCAAAAAACCCCGCCAGGCTTTGTATACTGCCGGACGGTTTAAGGCTACCGACAACGTGAAAAAGCCCAAAATCAGTGCAAACACCCAAAACAGCACAGCCGTATTCAAACTGTTGCCTTTCGGCAATTCTCGAATCGGGCGAAATGTTTCGCCACTGGTGGCTGAGGCGCCTGGTTCCGTGTGGGAAACCACATCGAAGGGGTTGACAAAAGCGGCTGAATCGGGCAGAGAAGCCAATAAAACATCCTTCGGCAGACGGTGTTCAAGATCGAACGGATTGAGCGCAACCGCTTGTCCGCCAACCGAACAAATCGTTGCAACGCAAAAAACCAACAGGCTCAACATTCGTCTCATGCCACAAAGATACAGTTGCAGGCAACATTCCCCACTTCCTGCCCAATAACTTAAGACATTTACCATACCTTTACCCTTTCTTTAACCGACCAACAGGCACCAAAACCTGCTCACAACCAGCTTCCTCCAAACATGCAAATAGACGTCATCCTCGGCCTGCAATGGGGCGACGAGGGCAAAGGCAAAATTGTTGATTATCTGGCCAGCCAGTACGACATAGTTGCCCGCTTTCAGGGCGGTCCCAACGCTGGCCACACCCTCAAGTTCGGCGGCAACAAATACGTGCTCCACACCATCCCTTCCGGCATCTTCCGCCCAAGTCTGATCAACCTCATCGGAAATGGCGTGGTGCTCGACCCCGTGGTTTTTGAGCGCGAACTACAATCGCTTGAACAAAGTAAGGTTAAGTTCCGCAAACGCCTGCTCATTTCGCGCAAAGCCCACCTCATCCTGCCCACCCACCGGTGGCTCGACGCTGCAAGCGAAGCCCACAAAGGCGCCTCCAAAATAGGCTCCACACTGAAAGGTATCGGTCCGACCTACATGGACAAAACCGGCCGCAATGGTTTGCGTGTGGGCGATACCGAACAACCCGGTTTCCACGACCAGTACAACGCACTCAAACAAAAACACCTTGAGCTGCTGAAAATATATCCGGAAATACCGTTCGACCTGGAAGCCGCAGAAAAAGCATTTTTTTCCAGCCTCAATACACTGCGCGAACTTCCTTTTGTCGATTCCGAATACTACATCAACGACGCACTGGCCAACGGCAAACGTATCCTTGCCGAAGGCGCCCAGGGTTCGATGCTCGACATCGACTTCGGAACCTACCCTTTCGTTACGTCTTCCAACACCATCACGGCCGGCGTTTGTACCGGTCTTGGCGTCGCTCCACAACGCATTGGCCGCGTGATTGGCATCACCAAAGCCTACTGCACACGGGTAGGCGGCGGTCCTTTCCCTACCGAGCTCGACAACGAGATCGGGGAAAAATTGCGCAAAGAAGGTATGGAATTCGGCTCGACCACCGGCAGGCCCCGCCGTTGTGGCTGGATCGACCTGCCCCAACTGCGCTACAGCATCCTGCTCAACGGTGTGACGGAATTGTGCATGACCAAAATCGACGTGCTCAATACCTTCTCCAGCATCGGCGCTGCCACACACTACAAATATGGCGGCCGCAAACACATCGAACTACCTTACGACCTGTGCAACATTGCTGTTGACCCCATTTACAAAATGTTCAAAGGATGGATGGATAACCTCGACGATGCCAAAGACTACAACGACCTGCCCGACCGCGCCCGCGATTTCCTCGCAGCAGTCGAAAACTACCTCGGCGTGCCCATCAACATGATTTCTACCGGACCTGAACGGGAAAAACTCATCATCCGGTAACAACTTTTATGGACATCTTCCTGCAATACAAACTCCTCGAATGGAGCGGCTACCAACTTACCGTGGGCAAAATGGCCGGCGTGGCAGCAACGTTTGTCTTTATGTGGCTGGTGTTGTCCGTTGTTCGCCGATTGCTCAACAGCGGGATCAAACGTGGCCGATGGGACAGCGGCAGAGGGCATTCCCTTTTCCTCATCGTGCAATACCTTCTGTGGCTGCTTGCAGCGATGGCCACGTTGAAAGTACTGGGCATTGACATCTCCGTTTTGCTCGCAGGATCAGCAGCCGTTTTGGTGGGCATCACACTGGGCTTGCAACAGATATTCCGCGACATAGCCTCGGGCGTTTTTATCCTGTTTGAAGGCACCATCGAAATTGGTGATGTTTTGCTTGTAGACGGCGTGTTGGGAAGGGTCATTGAAATCAACCTGCGCACTTCCAAAATACGCACCACAGACGGCATGACGGTGATCGTACCCAACAACAAGTTCATCATCGAAAAAGTGAACAACTGGAGCGATCAGGGAGGTAAACCTTCACGGTTCTCCATCAACGTAACGATAGCCAATACCTGCGATGAAAACGTGATTGCTCAATGGTTGCTGGATTGCGCACGCGCCCACAAGGATGTTGTTAACGACGACGAAAAGCGTCAGTCCGCCGTCAGGCTTATCGATTTCAACAAAACCGACCTTCAGTTCGAACTCCAGTTCTGGACCCTGCTCAAATTCGAAGTGGATACAGTGCGCAGCGACCTGCGTTTTGCCATTCGCGAACGTTTTCGAATGGAAGGTATTCAAGGCGGAGAGCCTGTGGATGTGGCTAAGCCGCAGCTGCAGCCAGGGAATGAAAACCCCAAAGAGGAAGAATAACCGTTCCACTTGTTTATTAAAAGGCATGACCAGAAGTTTAGGTCATTGTTAAACATGAAGTAGGTTTAAACATAAAATAAAACAATATTTACATTAAATTTACAAAATAAATACATGTATTAAGCACAGATTTCATGATTTCTTAATTGGTCTAAGCACAGTTAACCGAGCTGGCGTTGCGTACTTCGCAGGTAAATTAGAAATCATGAAAAAACTCCTACTTTTTGCCTCCTTTGCCCTTTTACTTCCATTCGTGGCTTCAGCCCAATTGCTTGATACCGTTCGGATACAAAATACCGGTTTCGATGGACCTGTTGCCATTTCCACCGACGATGCTGAACAGATCAACAACATGATCGACAAGCTCTTCGACGACGATCTTGACATGGGTTGGGAAGGCGACGAATTCAACGTAGCCATTGTCGGTTTGCGCTTTCGGGGCATTCAGGTTCCGCAAGGTGCTGTAATCGACTCTGCTTTTCTTGAAATTTTTTCGCACGAAGACGAAGGCGATCCCTCGCTCATAACCATTCGCGGCGAAGCTTCCGACAATGCAGTTACGTTCAACGACGTGGATCTCATAACCGCACGTCCATCCACCACTACTTCTACTTTTTGGGAAATTACCGAAGACTGGACCATCTGGACCAAGCAGCGCTCACCGGACGTAAAGAACATCATCCAGGAAATTGTTAACCGTCCGGGTTGGCAAAGCGGCAATGCACTTGCTTTGGTGCTTTCCGGACAAGACCAAGGTGCTTCAAGCGAGGACAACGCACGTGACTTTGAATCTTTTGAAAACGTTGAAGATCCTGACGACGGCGGCGACGGTCTCAACCACCCCGAGCGCATCCCTAAATTGTACGTTTACCACAAGCTTTCTTCCGGCCTCAATCAGGTGGTTCAGGTAACGCCACTCAGCGTAGCTCCCAATCCGGTAAATGCCGGTACGATGGTATTGAACACAGCACCGTTCCGTGGACAAGACGCTATGATCAGCCTTACAGACATGAATGGTCGCCTCGTAAAACAATGGATGGAAAACAACCTTCAGGTTGATGTTTTACGTCTTGAAACAGGCGTTTTACCTCAGGGAACATACCGTCTTGAAGTTCGCACTGAAAGTGAGGTAAGTATTGCCAAAGTGGTATTTACCCGCTGATAAGCCATTCCAAACCTTTTTGTTACCACAGCCATCCGCCTTGCTACCCATCATAGATACAAGACGGATGGCTTTCACATTGTACCCATGTATACACGTCTTTCCAAAAGTGGCGAAGCGGCCCTGTTTGTTCTGTGGTGGGTTGGAACATGTGTTTCACTTTGCCAGGCACAAACCCAGCAATCTATTTTTGGCAAAGTATTGGATTCAGAAACCAAAGAACCACTCATTGGGGCCAGCGTTGGTATTCAGGGTGCGACAAACATCACCATCACCGACGCAACCGGAGCTTTCCTCATCAACCAGGTTAGCGTTGCCAAAGGCAATTTGGTTGTAAGTTATCTTGGTTATCAAAGCTCTGCCCTGCCTTTTGCATTTGGGAAAGAGGTCGCTTTGTTGAAAATTGTATACCTCAAACCCATAGGACTGATCATTGAAGGTATAGATGTAACCGACCGCTACGTTGGTCAACACCGTGCCGACAACGAACAACGCACCGCATCAGGCATCAAAAACATTGTGGCCATTGAGCAAATGATCAAGTACCCGGACCTCAATGCCGCAGAATCAATCAGCCGTTTGCCCGGCATTACCTTACAACGAGACCAGGGAGAAGGCAGGTATGTTCAATTGCGTGGCACACCGCCCGAATTATCCAATTTCAGCATCAACGGCGAACAAATACCTTCGCCGGAAGGCGATATCCGCTACGTCGCCCTCGATGTAGTGCCCATCGACCAGTTGTCTTCCATCGAAATTTCCAAAGCCCTTACACCCGATCAGGACGGCGACGCCATAGGTGGCTCGGTAAACCTTGTTACCCGAACTGCCCAGGACACCGTTCCCGAAATCCGTGCCAACCTTTCGGTCGGCTACCATCGTCTGAGCCAGAAACCACTTTACAATGCACAGTTTGCATACGGACAACGGTCAGGCCCCGAAGCCCGGTTCGGCTTCTATGTCAATGGCTCGTTCCTTTACGACCAGAAGTATGCTCAAAACATGGAATTTAATTTCAACGAGTCGCGTTTTTCAGGCGACACTTCCCTGCGGCTGCATTACGACGATGTACAATTGAGGCATTACGACATTGACCGATCGCGCGCGGGTATGAGCGGCGCCTGGGATTATCGGTTCAACAGCCGCAACAAGATTACGCTTAATGTCATGTACAACCGCTTTTCCGACCAAGAAATTCGCCGGCGTGTGCGGTACAACATTGGCGACGGTTTTTTGACAAGCGAAACTTCTTCCAGGGAAGCATCCATTGATCGAGACGTACGCAACAGGGAAAAAATACAAACCATCAGCAACGGCAACCTGCAAGGCAGCCACCGCTCGGAAAACAACTTTTGGGTATTGGATTACATGGTTAGTTTGTCCAACGCCAGGGAAGATGTGCCCGACAGGCTGGACATGGCTTTCAACAACAGACTAATCAACCTCAACATCGACCTGGGTGAACCCAACTGGCCACGCATCACGTTTCCGCGTCCCCAGGATTCGGTCAAGGTGAACGACATGACACGTTTCCTGTTTGATGAATTGTTGTTCCAAACAGTGCGCACAAACGATTTCAACCGCACAGCGCGGTTCAATGTTGAACGCATGTACCAAATGGGTGGAGGTCATAACGGAAGCATTAAGTTTGGCAGCAAAATTCGCCTCAAACACAAATACCGGGAAAGTGAAGGCAAGGTCTTCAACAAATATTATCAGGTGTTTGCCGTGAACACACCCTTCGACAGCATTCGGCAAATTTACACTTCCATTGGTCCAGCACTTAGCCTGGCTACCGTACAGGGCGATTTCAACGATACCAATTTTTTAAACAAAGATTACGAATTGGGTCCAACACCCGATCCTAAAAAGTCGATCGATTTTTTCAACTTTTACGCTCAGAACTTTAAATTACAGGAAAGTGATACCAAGGAAGAGTCGTTTGCCGAAGATTTCGCAGCCGACGAAAGCATTTTCGCAGCCTATGCAATGGTTACCCACCGTTGGCGCAGCTGGATGTGGCTGGGCGGTTTGAGGTACGAAAATACCCAAATCGATTACCAGGGTTACGACCTCCGTTTTTCGCCTTTTTCCGATTTTTTTGAAGGCGCAGACACCTTGCGTACCCAAAACACCTATGCCTTCCTACTTCCACAGTTTCATGTAAAATACAGCC
>JBBSDH010000029.1:0-27104 GCA_038249605.1 Chitinophagales bacterium
ATGTTGGTTGGTACTAAGTAAAGATGCTTTGGTACTTTTTACGGATTGGTCGTTTTTTCGTTTTGGAACTGCACCCTTTCCGGATGGGCATACACGTTGAAACGTTCGTCGCGCAAAAAACCGACAAGAGTCATGCCACAGGCTTCTGCCAATTCGACGGATAGGCTGGTAGGAGCTCCCACAGCCACCAACCAGGGCAAACCGGCCATAGAGGCTTTCTGTACCAGTTCGAATCCAGCCCTGCCGCTAACCATCAAAACATGGTCTTTCAATGGAAAAGACAGGCCCGTTTTTAGTGCGGCGCCCAATACTTTGTCCACAGCGTTGTGGCGCCCCACATCCTCCCTCAACAGCACAAGTTCGCCCTGGTGGGAAAACAAACCTGCAGCGTGCAAACCTCCTGTACGCTCAAAAGCCGACTGAGCCGCTCGCAAAATTTTCGGCATGTGGTAAATGATTTCCGGTGAAACTTTTGGGTTTCCAGGTACGGAAAAATACAAGGCGTTTGTTTGTACAGCATCAAGCGATGCTTTGCCGCATATGCCGCAACTGGAATTTGCAAACATGTTGCGCGACAAGCGGTCGAGGTCTACGTGAACATCCGGACTGATTTCAACCAGCAGACTGTTCTCTCCCAAAATCCGAAGTTGTACCACCTCGGATATTTGCGTCAGGATGCCTTCGGTAAATAAAAAGCCCATCGCCAGTTCGTCGTCGTGGCCAGGTGTGCGCATGGTTACCGCAATGGCCGTGCGTTTACGCAAGTTTCCCGCGCCCGTACCCAGCAGAATTTCCAAAGGCTCTTCAACAACTACGGCATCCGGACAAGGCTCGGATACTTTTCCAGTTACTTTTAGGATATCTGTCGTTCGTATGCTTGGATGCATGCGTTTAGTGTTGTTAATTTGTAAAAAAAATAAACACGCCATGAAGATACGTTGCGAACAAGACAGTATACGCCTTCGCTTGCGCAAATCAGAATTGGGTCAATTGCGCAACGAACACAAATTATCCACTGCTGTACATTTGCCGGGTGGAAAAATACTTACCTGGGAGCTCTTGCTCGATGAAAAAACGAGCGATGTGAACGCTTCATTCACCAACGATACCATACTTGTCGTGCTGCCCCTCAACGTTGCCAAGCACTGGATGGATGGCGAAACCGTAGGATTGGAAGCCTTCATCCCCAATGGCTCGGCGCACCACCTCCATGTGCTCGTGGAAAAGGATTTTCCATGCAAGGACCGGCCCGAAGAAGACAAGATTGACTTTTTTACCGAACTGGCCGCCATTCAACCACCCCTTTGTTGAGTTTGGAGTTTGGAGTAGACCATGAATCATACCAAATCCCGGGATGATTCATACCCTCAGCATTAAACTTTAAACTTTAAACTTTAAACTCCAAACTCCAAACTCCAAACGCCAAACTTATTTCATGGGAGGGCGGTTACCCACACTTCGCCGTCCTCAAAAACTTCTTTTTTCCAGATGGGAACTTCTTTTTTAAGCATATCGATCGCATATTGGCATCCTTCAAAGGCGGCCTGGCGGTGAGCAGAAGAGACGGCGATCACGACAGGAACATCACCGATTCCCAGGATACCGGTACGGTGGTGGATGCATACTTTTTGAACCTGGAATAGTTCCTTACACGCTTTTGCGATTTTCTCCATTTCCAGAATGGCCATGGGTGCGTAGGCTTCAAATTCGAGCCTGACCACTTTTTTACCCTTGGTTTGGTCACGTACGGTACCAACAAAAACCACCGTACCACCGGCTTGGCTGCCACCTACAAATGCAGTGGCGACGGCTGGATCGAGGATGGAATCGGTTAGTTGTACATCAATCATGGCAACACGTTTAACCACCGCTGACTGGCGGAATAAGGGCTATTTCATCATTTTGTTGAAGTATTACATCTTTATTGGCGTACTGAGCATTAACTGCAAAGCGCAAAGCATTCAAATGACGCAGGGCCGGGTAACGTTCTGCCAATAAGGAACTCAAAGCCTCCAGTCGGGCATCAGCAGGCAAAGTTTCGTACAAGGTAGACTGTCCATCCAACATGTCCCGAACAATACCAAAAGTCACTATTTTAACGGTTATCATGGTTTCAATAAGGTAATTAAACGAAGAGCGGCCAACTTTTAGCCTCCGATGGTGGTCATGCTTTCTTGAATCGGCAAACCTGCGAAACGGTTTTTCTCCGCTTCGTGGCCGTCGCGCCAACGACTTCCCACAGCGTCGAGGAGGGAAAGAGCAATTTGTTCGTCGGTGGCACCGGCCCGCATGAGGTCGCGCAAACTGAAAACGCCGTTGTCGTACAAACAGGTTTTCAAAACACCCTGTGAACCAATACGCAACCGGTTGCAGGTGCCACAGAAAGTGCGTGAATATGCGGCAATAATACCCAAACGCCCCATGTGCCCGGGAACCTGGTATTCGTAGGCGGTTGCCCCGGCGTCGGTTGGAACACTGGTCAATCCGTGAAAATGATTTTGAAGATGTTCAAGTATACGCTTCCAATGCCAGCCAGGATGGGTTTGTGACAGTCCCGTACCATTGAAAGGCATTTCTTCGATGAACCTCACATCCACCGGCAGGTTTTTGGTCAGTTCGGCCAAAGGTAGGATATCGGTATCGTTGCAACCTGCCATCACTACCGTATTGATTTTCACCCCAATACCATGGTGGAGCAAGGCTTCAAGACAGTTCCAAACATTTTTGAATTCATCCCTGCGTGTTATGGCGGCAAATCGGGCAGGATCGAGGCTGTCGAGACTGAGGTTGACGCTGCTCACGCCCAGGGCTTTAAGTTCGGGAATGTAAGGCGTTGTCAGCGTACCGTTGGTGGTTAGTGTAAGGGTTTTGATGCCAGGTGTAGAGGCAATGCCACGTAGAAGATGCATGATGTCCCGGCGGACAAAGGGTTCTCCACCGGTGATGCGCACTTTATCGATGCCCAGTTGGGCCATGATCGCCACCAGGCGCAGCATTTCTTCGTAGCTCAACAGTTCCTTTCGGTGGCTGAATGCAATGCCGTCGGCCGGCATGCAATAAAAACAACGCAGGTTGCAACGGTCCGTGACCGCGAGACGCAGGTAATTGATGCGCCTTCCGTGGTTGTCGATCAGGTTGTGTCTGTCCATTGTTTTAAAGGTCGAAATCGCTAAAATCGGTAAAAATCAAGCACGGAATCCTCATGAAAAACCGTGTTCGCCGCCGGCAACTCCAGGAAACCGTCCGCTTCGGGCAGCTTACCAAGGTCGCCGCTTCCGTTGGATGGTTTGGGGAAAGCTACAAGACGTCCTTGGCTGTTTTCCAGACTAGCGGGCATGAAACAGGTCATGGAAGGTTCAAAAACGATTTGCTCACCCAAAATTACGCGTTCTGCATCAAATGTATTGCTTTTTAGGCTTCGGCGAATCCAGGGTACGAGGTATCGACAGGCGCATGCCGTTGTGGATATGGGATTGCCAGGTAGTGCAAAAACGGTTTGACCGTGCTCAGATTGTCCAAACCACATGGGTTTTCCTGGCCGTTGAGCGACTTTGTGAAAAACCTTCTTTATGCCAAGTTCGGGCAACAAATCGGGTAAATAATCGCGTTTTCCAGCTGAAACACCTCCTGTTATTATCAATAAATTATACTCAGATAATATTTTCTTTACAATATTTTTCAAATCATTCAAAGAATCATTGCCTTGAAAAAGGGTGGGGGATATGCCTTTTTTTTGCAATAAACTGTTCAAAACCCAACCGTTCGACATGCGAATTTCCCAAGGCTGAGGTGTGGCTTCGGTGCTTACCAGTTCATCGCCGGTATTCAGGATGGCAGTTTTGGGCAAACGACCAACTTCAATGGTGGCTTTTCCTACGGTGGCCAAAACGCCCATTTCAGCAGAGCCAATGGTCTGGCCGCTGTAAAGCAGCAAATCACCCTTGCGACGGTCACTTCCTTGGCGGTGCACATTTTGGCCTTTCATCATTTTTTCAGTCACAACAACCACCTTCTTGCCATCGTGTTGCAATTGTTCATACGGAACAACCGTATCGGCGCCAGGTGGCAAAACAGCGCCTGTAGCAACTTCCACCACTGAAGCAGGCTCGGAAAGGGTAGGGGGCTGGACACCTGCCGGAGCCTCTCCCGACACATCGAAACGCCGGATCCCAGCCGACCATTCGGCAAAACGGAGCGCTACGCCATCCATAGCGACCCGGTCAAAAGGCGGAAAATCCCTATCGGCCACGACAGACTCGCGCAAAATCCTGCCCAATGCATTGTCCAGGCTCACATTTTCCGTTCCCCAGTCTGCCAAATGCAGGTTCAACAATTGGGTTGCTTCTTCGACGCTGATCATAAATCCTATTTTTGCACAAACCTGACTATTTTTGTGCATTCGAAGTTTGAAAAAGAAAAAACATGTCAAAATTTTCCCACCTTGATGAAAAAGGCCAACCGGCCATGGTTGATGTGAGTGCAAAAACAGCCACCATACGCACCGCAAAGGCACGCGCCGTTGTGGATCTGCCTCTTGAGGTATGGAATCAACTGGATCAAAACAGTTGGCAAACGGCGAAAGGAGGTGTGTTTCAAACAGCCATCCTGGCTGGTATTATGGCTGCCAAAAAAACCGGTGAATTGATCCCGCTTTGCCATCCTTTACCACTGGATCATTGCCACATTGATGTTGAAGTGGTTGAAGATGGTGTTTTGTGGATCACCTGCAGCACCCGGTTAGGGGCCAAAACAGGTGTGGAAATGGAAGCACTAACTGGCGCTGCATTGGCCGCACTAACCGTGTACGATATGTGTAAAGCCATTTCACCTTCCATTGTTGTTCGCGAAATACGCCTTCTGGAAAAAACAGGCGGCAAAAAAGATTTTACTTACAAACCATGACACCATTGTACGGACTGGTAATGGCCGGGGGCTTTTCACAACGCATGGGCCGCGACAAAGGATTGATATCCTGGCATGGCAAACCACAACGTTTGTACCTGTTTGAACTGTTGCAATCCGTTGGTCTGCCCACCTACTTTTCCTGCCGTAAGGAACAATCGGAAGCGTTGAAACCGTATCCATTAATCACAGATGAAAAGCCCGGCGCTGGGCCTGGTGGAGCCTTGTTGGACGCTCACCAAAGTTTTCCCGAGGCAGCATGGCTAGTGTTGGCTTGCGACATGCCCCTTATCGATCTTGCGACCATTCAATTCCTCATCGAAAACCGTGAGGAAGAAAAAATGGCTACAGCTTTTCGTGCGCCTTATTTCAACGATGACTCTCCCGACCCGCTTTGTGCCATATGGGAGCCCCTGGCTTTTGAAGTTTTGGAAGCCCGATTGCAAGAAGATAAACGATGTCTGCGTAAAGCGCTGATGTCCATGTCGCTGAATTTGCTGGAACCTCCAGACCCTCAAGTTTTAAAAAACATCAACACCCCGGAGGAGGTGAAGGCTATTTTGAAAGAAAAACAGGATTTAAATGATGCATAATGTCTTTATTCTGAATAGTGGATTTTACATTTGCGCAAACAATATGTTTTCCTGATCGAAAAAACGGCATACCAATTGTGTCTTTTGTTTCGTTCATTGACTATTAAATCATCAGTTTCCATCTGAATTCAAACGAAAATACCATGAGTGACAATCAAAACTCGCGCATTTACAGCATCGTTATTTCCATCCTATTGTTTCTCGCAGCAGTCTTAGGTTGGTTTTTTTGGCAAAAGTCACAAACGTACAAAGCCGAAAATGCCCTGATAGAACAAGAAAGACTTACGCTTGAAGTTGAACGCACCCGCATTGAATCAGAATTGGATAGCCTCTCCGGAGCGTATTCCGATTTGAGAACAGAAAACGAAAGTTTGCAGGGAAGGGTAACAAGCACCGCCGCTGAAATTCAGAAAAAGGAAGTGCAAATCAAATCAATTAAAGCGCAAACGTCTAAAGACATGCAGTCGTTGCGTGCCCAGGTAACCGAATTGCAAAAAGTAAAAACGGAATACGAAACCATCATCAGTGTTATTCAAACCGAGAATGAACAATTGAAGACGGAAAACCTTAGTCTTAAAGAGCAAAACTCTCAGTTGAAAGGTGAAAAACAGCAGTTGTCAGGTCAGGTTACCGACCTTGGAAAACAACTGGAAGAACAAATTCGCCGCACACAATCGGCAACCTTCAAAGCGACTTCATTCAATGTCAAACTGGAACGTGGCAACGATAAATCTACGATCAAAGCCGGTAAAGCCCGCGAAGTCAATGTAGGCTTCGACCTTGCCGATGTTCCTCCAATGTATCAGGGACCGCAAAAACTGTACATGGCCATAACGGATGATAAAGGCAATCCTATTGGTACGGCCAATCCGATCAAGGCAACCGTTTATGCACCAACTGGTCCGGTTGAAATCATTGCCCAGCAAGTTAAACAAGTCAATCTGGAAACCACACAGCGTTTGTCGTTTGTGCACAAACTCGACGACAAATTGAAGTCGGGTAATTATGTGGTAGCCATTTATTGTGATAAAGGATTGTTGGGCGCATCAAGCTTTGCTGTACGTTAAACGTATGGCCTCTTAATGTTTGCTTAATGCGCCTGCTGGGTTGAAATTTTAACCGGCCATCCATCGTTCACCATGCGTTGCTCTGTATGTACAACAGCATCGCATGGTGATTTTGTATTTTAGGACAGTGCAAGTTGTGTATGAGCCAGCAACAACAACCTGAACATTCCACCAACGCACCCCATTTCAATTTGGTGCGTAGGCTGTGGCGTATGGTTGAAAACCTGGTGTTTGTTCTGGTTCTGTTGCTTATTGGTTTTTACTTTGTCCTACAATCTCCTGTCGTCCAAAATTGGATCATTCAAAAGGTCACAGCCTATTTGTCGGAGGAACTTAAAACAGAAGTCCGGATCGAAAATGTTCGCATTGAATTTTTTGACAATTTGGTTCTGGATCATTTTTATGTTGCCGACAGAAATGGAGATACCCTGCTTTATGCCGGCAAATTGGTCGCAGGATTGAATTCCAATTTTTTCGCGTTGCTGGATAACAAGGCCGAGTTTAATGAAATAAGCTTGCATCACGCCCGGTTCAACATTAAAAGAGGTGAAGGACAGGCAGAAAGCAACCTTCAATTCATCATTGACTATTTCCGGACCGATACGCCCGAACCCAAACAAGCGCCGCGGCCATTCAACATAAAAGTTCAAAAACTTGAGCTTATCGATGTTGAATTTTTATCCTACGACGTCGTCCGTGGGCAAAAAATGTTTTTCAATTTGCCGTCCGGACTTATCAGGGTAAACGAACTCGACCTGGTGTCCGGCATCGTGGACCTACAAAGCGTTAATCTTTCGGGTTTGCTGATCGACATGGAGAGTTTTCCCTCCAAACCATTGTCTGCAAAAAATGAACGTCCGCCAGCGCGTGCCATCAATCTGGAACTGGATACCACAGTTGCTGAACATCAACCGCTGCTGTTCACCATAGCCGATTTTGATTTAAGCGACAGCCGTTTTGAGATGGACAAGTTCAGGCCAGGCGATGAAACAACACTTTCTTCGACGGAGGTGATGAATTTCGACCATTTGCTTGCCGATAAAATTTCCATTAAAGCATCCGGTATTGCTTTCAACAGTGATCTGGCTTTTACCGGCGTTTTGCAACACCTTGCCATCCGCGAAAAATGCGGTTTCGAGATCACGCATGCCAAGGCGGATAGGGTAGTGGTTAATGACACCATTACCGCGTTGTATGGAAGTTTGATTCAAACCCCACGATCCAGCATTGGAGATTCCATCGTATTGCATTATGGATCTTACGGCGATTTCCTGCGGTTCAACAACAAAGTGGCGCTTGACCTCCGGCTGAACGAAAATGCAAGGCTGCATTTAGGCGACATCATGCACTTCAGCAGCGGCATCAACAACAACCGCTTTTTCATCGACAACAGGGAAGAAATTGCAGAAATATCGGGCCTGATTTCGGGCCGAATCAACAGGTTGCGCGGCAGAAATCTCAACATTAGGGTAGGACCTTCCGCATACATGAGGGGTGATTTTGACGGCGATGATCTTGCTGAAGGCATAGACCGGATGCGATTGAGCTTTGATTTTAAAAGATTGCAGTCTGACATATTCACCATCCGGAAAATTGTCAACGGATTTACCGCACCGGAATATTTCAACCGGCTTGGCAACATTGGTTTTTCAGGCAAGTATTTTATATTTTTTGGATTCAACCATGTACTTACCGGGCAACTCGACACCGAGCTGGGTGCAGGGTCGGTGGACATGGAATTGGATCTTACCGGCGGCAAAGAAAAAGCTACCTATTCAGGCTACCTGAGCATGAAACAATTTGATCTGGGGGCATGGACGGACAACAGGCATTTGGGTAAAACTACCTTCAGGGTCAACATAGCGGAAGGTTCACGTGGATTGACCTTGAAAACCATTAAAACCACCCTCAACGGCACCGTTGACACCTTCCATTTTAAAGGTTACAATTACAAAAATATTGTCATGAATGGCACCTTTGATGAGCAGGTGTTTGACGGCAATTTGGGCGTAGACGACCCCAATATTGATTTTACATTTGTAGGTACCATCAATTTGCAGGATACCATGCCGGATTTTGATTTTAAAGCCGACATAAGAAGGTTGGATTTGGGTGCATTGAATTTGGTTTCCGAGGACTGGGTTTTGTCGGGGAAAGTAGAAAAATTGGGCTTGCGCTTCAGCAACCTTAGCGACCTGACCGGAGAAGTCAGGCTTCGTAATTTCAGGATCTTACAAGATAGACAATTTGTGCACCGCATCGATACTTTGGTTTTTTCATCGGCGCCATTGCCCTTTGGTTTGCGGTCGTACACCCTCAAATCCGACGTGGCTTCGGGCTACATGGAAGGAAGGTTTGATGCCGCAAAACTGGTGTCAAATCTTGGAAAACTTTTTTCACAAAATTATCCGAAACTGGCAGCACAAATGGGTTTACCGGCAGCCGATTCGATACAACTGACAGACCAGTTCAAATTGCGTTTTGATGTACACAACTCCAAAGATTTTACAAAACTTTTTGTGGAAGGCCTGGACACCCTGCGCGATGTGGTGTTGCAGGCCAATGTCAATGCCGATAGCAATTTGACCGACTTCAGATTGAGCATACCTGACCTGGGCTTCAGAGGTTTTGAATTTCACAGGATAAATGTAAACTTTAGAAGTAAAAAAGGGCTCGGAGCATTCCACTTTTCATTGCCGGAAACTACTTTGCCGGGGCAGCAAAAAATAGCTGCCGTCAACCTGTACGGCTCATTGGTTAACGACGTCGTTAAATTTGGAATACAGGCACAGGATACATCATACATCGTAAAAAGCATCAACCTGAACGGCGAGTTGTCTACCGTGGATTCTTTGTGGGAAATCCATTTCAATCCTTCAAACATCGTTTTATTCAACGAAGATTGGGGCATGGACGACGACAACTACGTGCGATTTGGCAACGAATACTTTGCGGCACAAAACTTTGATTTGATGAACGGCAACCAACGCATCACCCTCGACAGTTTCAACAACGGTCGTGGTTTGTCGCTCGCTTTCAGCAATTTTGACCTTAATTTTATCGATAAATACTTTAAAACCAAGGCAATAACCTATCGTGGCCGCATTTACGACTTTGACATCAAGGTTGGAGATATTTTCAAGCTGCAAGACATGAACGCCTTCATTGCTACAGATACCGTATTTATTAAAGGTGTTCCTTATGGAGAAGTAACAGGCAACTTGGAAATGGCCAACCTGAAATCTCCTTTACGGTGCAAAATGTTTGTGATTGACAACGAAAGCAGGCTGCGTATTGCAGGCGCATGGGTTCCCAATGCAGGAAGCAGGATAGACGATGAAGAGCTTGGGATTATCCGTCCGGGAGAGTTCCAGACCCACATCAGTACGGACAATTTCCCGCTGGAAGTGTTGGAAATATTTGTCCCCGGCATATCCAAAACAGCAGGATTGTTTGATGCCGACGTTCGTTTGGGAGGTCCAACCAATAGGGTAGGGATGCAGGGAAGTGCTTTGATCAAACAGGGTCAATTCCAGCTGGATTATTTAAAAACCATGTATCACATTAAAAACCAAACCATTAAACTTAGCAATTACCAGATATGGGCCGATGGCGACACCATTTATGACGGCAGCGAGCGCAATGCAGCCATCATCCGGGGAGGTTTGAGACACAACTTTTTCAAGGATTGGCAATTGGAGTGCGAAATTGAGTCTCTGAGCAACAATTTTATGATTTTAAATACCAGGGCTGAAGACAACAATACGTATTACGGTCAGGGTATTGGAAAGTTTAAGGCCGCGTTTACAGGCTCCTTCGTTCGGACCAACATTGCCATAACAGCAACGACAGGTAAGGAAACAAGGCTGTACATACCGGTGGGTAATTCAGGAGATGCAGCAGAAGCGAATTTTATCACTTTTAAGAATAAATCACAGGATTCCATAGATATAAACAAATCAAAAAGTTTCGATATAAAAAACATTAAGGGTGTAAATTTTGAGATGAATCTGACCATTACCGACGATGCGGAGGTGCAGTTGATTTTTGACGAGCAAGCCGGCGATGTTGTGAAGGGTAGGGGAGAGGGCGACATCATTATTGCCATCAATCGGGAAGGTGATTTCAAAATGTACGGGAATTACACCATCAAGCGGGGAGAATACCTGTTTACGCTGTTGAACTGGATTAACAAACCCTTTACCGTTGCGGAGGGCGGCACCATCAATTGGTACGGCGATCCTTACGGTGCTCAGATTAATCTTGACGCTACGTACGACGAGAATACGTCATTGTACAACCTTTTGCGCGACGAACTTGAGAGCACCGGCGACCAGCAATTGATTACCGAGGCAAGTATCGCGACACGTGTGATTGTGACCATGCACCTGAAAGGCGACCTGATTAAGCCCAACATCACTTTCGATATGGCTTTTCCAAACCTTTTAAGTCGACTTAAGTCATTGGCAGAAAATAAGTTAAGAATGCTCAATCAGGATCAGAACGAGCTTACAAGGCAGGTATTTGGCTTGATAGTGGTAGGATCGTTTTTACCATCGAATTCAAGTTCAAGCATTTTGCAAAGTGGCGATTATTTGGCGTCGGCATTCAATACGCTTACGCAGGTTTTGAGCAACCAGTTTTCGAATTACCTCACCGGGCTGGCCAGTGAATGGTTTGGCGGAAAAGTGTCGAGTATAGATTTTGACATTGCTTACAATGAGTACAGAAACGATGTTTTGACCAATCCAAGTTCGCCTGCGTTGACCCAGGTCGGCCGTGAAGTCCAGGTCAGGCTAACCAGCGGATTTGCCAACGATCGTGTGACCATCAATGTGGGTTCGCAGTTTGGTGTAGGTTATGCTGGTACTGTATCACAGAGTGGTTTTTTGGGGGAAGACGTAACGGTGGGGATCCAGCTTACCGAAAACCGTGAATGGCGTTTGAAAGTATACCAGCGTACGGAGCCGGACATTGCTGGTGGTCGTACAAGGTCGCGTTATGGTTTTGGTTTGAGTTTCCGGCGGGATTACGGATCGTTCACTGATATGATGGATGGATTGACGGGTTGGTTCAAAGGGTGATTTTTAGGGTTATTTTGTTCTTATAATTTATATTATGTTAAATAAGGTGTTGGCCGATAAGAAACTCACAATCGTGCAATAGGATTACATCTTTAAATATCGATGTTGCAGAAACCGTTTATTTTTGCAATATTGTCGGCAAATCCTAACACCATGCGTACAGCTGCAATCTTTTTGTTTTTTGCTTTTTTTGTTTTTACCCACATTGGAACCGCCCAATCCGGCCTCCTGTGGTCCGATGCCATCACCATCGCTCCCGCATCATACGGCGTCGCAAGCCCGCGCATCACCATGCTTCCCGGTGGCAACCCGGCTGTAGTTTGGGGTGAACTTTCAGGACACATTTGGTTCAGTAAATGGGACAACGGGGCGTTTACTACGCCGCTACATATCGAGACAAACGGAACAGAACCAGGCGTTTACGATTTCGGCGGCGTTGATATTGCTTACGGAGGCCAAAAATTGTTCATCGTTTTTGAAAATTTTACACAAGGTATTTTTGTGACGCGCTCCGACGACTTTGGTGCAAGCTGGCAAACGCCTGTGCAGGCCATTGGTGTGCCGGGCGGATCGGCCACAACCCTTTCCTCCATAGAAGTTGATGCCGACGGAAACCCCATCGTAACTACCCTATTCCAAAACAGCAACGAAACCAACGCCGTGGTACGTCTCGCCCGCTCATACGACGGCGGCAATACGTTCACGGTATTCAGCGATGCCAACGAACCTTCCACAGGCGAATTTGTGTGCGAATGCTGCTACCAGGACATTCTGCCGGGTAATGACGACACCATTTACGTGGCTTACCGCAACAACCGCAACAACATCCGCGACATCCACATCAGCCGGTCATCCGATGGGGGCGAAAGCTTCGACGTGGAAACTGATGTGGATTCGCTCAACTGGCTGGTGAACTTTTGCCCGACCAGCGGTCCGAGACTAGCTCGGTTGTCCGCCGACACCATCGTGGCCGCCTGGATGTCGCGCGGTACCGGTGCAAACCGCGTGTACGTAAACACCATCCACGCTGGCTCCATGGACTTTGGCCGTATGTTGGCCATACCTGGCAGCAACGCTCCGTCAGGTTTCATCCAAAACCGCCCGGATGTGGCTGCCTTCCGCGATACCGTAGCTTTGGTTTGGGAAGAAACAGGCTTTGTCAATACGAGCCAGGACATCGTTTGCGCCTATTCAACCACAGGTGTGGACGGTTTGCCGGACAACAAATTCAACGTTAGCCTCGCACCTGGCACACAGAAATTCCCTCAAATCACTTATCAAAACGGCCAATTTCACCTCATTTATGCCGATCCTGCCCTAGGTGTTGTTTACAGGAAAGGAACACCGACATCTCCCGTCCAAACTGTTGAAGCCGTACGATCAGAAATCATGGTTTTTCCCAATCCTTTGGAAGACCACTTTAGTATCGTGACCGAACTGGTGTTGGAGCGTTTGGAAATGTATGCTGCGACAGGCAAGTTGGTGATGCGTGTGCCATCGCCTTCAGGACCCATCATGTTGCCGGAACTACCTGCCGGGCTCTACTGGCTCAGAATCATTGGCGATGATGCGCAACTAATTGGTATTAAAATGGTTATGAAAAAATAGGGCAGAAAACTGCTTGAGTTCTCCCCCTACCCTTCCAAAGTAATATATTGGAACACCCTGATTATTTAGATTCAATCAAGAGTGCAGGCGTCCTGTTCAAGCAGTTGAAATTTCCGGCTAAAACTCCTGCAAATACCCTACCTTAGCACTCTCTTTTTTAAACCAATACTTCTGTTTGTTGTACCTCTGCATTGTCGATGAAAAACACTTACTATGATCTCGTTGCACAAACCTTTGATTTTCCACAAGACGGCTTCAGCCTGAAGGATTATCGGCTGCTATTCAACGAAATTGACGTAAAAGAGCTTTTGCTCAAATACGGATCCCCACTCAAACTGACTTTCCTGCCCAAAATCGGTGAGAAAATCCAAACAGCCCGAAAGTTGTTCCGTGACGCCATCCAACGTTACAATTACAACGGTAAATACGTGTACTGTTACTGCACCAAGAGCTCCCATTTCGCTTTTGTGCTCAACGAAGTGCTGGAAAACGGCACGCAGCTCGAAACGTCTTCGGCGTTCGACATCGAACTGATCTGGCGCCTCTACAAGCTTGGTAAAATCAACAAGACGACCATCATCGTCAACAACGGTTACAAACCCAGGGATTACGCTGAAAACATCGCCAAACTCATCAACGAAGGCTTTCAAAACGTCATTCCTGTTTGCGATAACGCCGATGAACTCGACCTTTACCAGGAGCTGGTACAAATAGAAAAATGCAACGTAGGTATACGTATGGCCACCGAGGAAGAACCCAATTTTGAGTTTTATACCTCCCGACTGGGCATACGGCAAAGCGAAATATTGCCTTTTTATCAAGATAAAATCGCCAACAATCCCAAATTTGAGCTGAAAATGCTCCACTTTTTTGTCGACATCGGCATCAAAGACACTATTTACTACTGGAGCGAACTCAAAAAAGGCATCAAGACCTACTGCGAACTTCGCAAGATCTGCCCTACACTCAATTGCCTCAACATCGGCGGTGGCATGCCCATACGAAACTCCCTGGGCTTCGAATACGATTACCCCTACATGGTGAGTGAAATCGTGCGCATGATCAAGGAATATTGCGACGATGAAGGCGTTCCAGAACCCGATATTTATTCCGAATTTGGGAAATACACCGTTGGTGAAAGCGGCGCCACCATTTTTTCCGTCATCGGAAAAAAACGACAAAACGACTCAGAGGAATGGTACATGCTAGACAATTCGCTCATCAATACCCTACCCGATTCGTGGGGCATCAAGGAGCGTTTCATCTTGCTGCCCATCAACCATTGGGATAAGGAATACCAACGTGTCAACATCGGAGGCATCAGCTGCGACAATGCAGATTATTACAACTCCGAAGCCCACATCAACCAGGTGTACCTGCCCACGTATGATGAGGAAAAAGACGAACCTCTGTACCTCGGTTTCTTCCATACGGGCGCCTACCAGGAAGCACTTAGTGGATACGGCGGCTTAAAACATTGTCTTATCCCCTCCCCCAAACACATTCTGATCGACAAAAATTACTACGGTGAATTTACCGATTGGGAAGTTTTTCAGGAGCAGGACGCCGATTCGATGATGAAAATCTTGGGGTACGATTCACCTTACGCATCGTAATCCCTTTATAATCCTCTTGAATCTAAAATTTACAACGTCCAGTTTCCCAGATGTTTAAGGAAAAGTTTGGTCAAATTTTCAGCGTCGGATATGCCCCTATGGTGTATTCCGGTGAATTCGATGTCTTCCCTTTCCACCGCTTTTTTTAGTCCTATACCGTTGCGCAGGCGTTTCATGTGGCGGTATTGTTCTTTTAGGTTGACATGTTTCTCGGCCCAATCAGGCTCCATGCGGTGCAAAACAAGGTCGTTGACAAACATTTTACGGTCGAAAGAACCCCAGGAACAAAGCACATAATCGTCTTCTTCGATGCGGCCCCAGTCCATAAACTCCTCAATAACATCGGGAAATGTTTTGGCCCTGTTGATGTCTTCCTGGGTGATGCTGGTGAGGTTACGGCAAAAGGGCGACAGCACCGGATGCACTACAGGTTTAATGAAGCGGTTGAATTTCCCCCTAACTTCGCCGTATGGATTGATTCGAAAAGCACCGATCTCGATGGTTTCCTGGATGTACCCCGGTGGTGTGTTTTCCCAGCAGGTAGCTTCCAGGTCGTATATGATGTAATGCATCGAAGGATATCGGTATAGGTTTGAAAGAGATGGACAAAGGTAAAAACTATCCGGCCAAACCATGGTCATAGATTAGTAACTTGCCCCCTCACCAACACCATGAAATGAGTGAGTTGAAAAACCAGGCGTTGCAGGGAGTACGGTGGACGACATTGTCGGCCATGGTGCTTGCCATCGGAGGGCTGGTTCAGGTTTTTGCCCTGACAAGGCTGTTGTCGCCCTCCGATTTCGGGGCGATGGCTTTGGTAAACATCGCTTTGGGCTTGTCGATGCAAGTGGTGGATTTGGGTTTTTCCAATGCCATCATTCAAGGGCGCAACATCAGCAACGGCCAGCTAAACGCCTTATTCTGGCTCAATACAGTGATGGGCATACTTATGGCTGTTTTTTTATGGCTGTTGGCGCCATTTGTGGAAACGTTTTTTCAAATCCCCGGATTGGCAGTTTTGCTGCGATGGATCACTCCTGCATTTATCCTAGGTGGACTAGCAGGACAAACGCAGGCATTGTTTCAAAAAGAACTTCAATTTAAACTCCTGGCTGGCATCGAAATAACGGCATTTACCACCGGTTTTTTCACCGCGCTGTTTTGCGCTTTGTGGGGATTTGGGGTTTGGGCGCTTGTTGCAGGTGCGCTGATCCGGTCCTTTTTGTCGTCCTCCGCGTTGCTCATGCTCGGTTTGAGGCGCCATGGCCTGGCGAACCGGACTCAGTTCGATCCTTTAGGTTCATTGTTACATTTCGGATTGTATCAGGTTGCCGAGCGTCTGGTTGGTTATGTTACCATCAACCTGGATTCTCTTTTGATCGGACGTTTCCTGGGTCCCTCGGTTCTGGGTATTTACGATGTGATGAAACGGCTGCTGATACAACCCTGGTACGTGATCAACCCAGTGATAACCAAGGTTACGTTCCCGGTTTTGTCTAAAGTTGTTGCGGAACAGGAACGTTTCACCAATATTGCTTTACGGTCTGTTAACCTTGTCTCTGTGATCAATGTGCCCATTTATGTGGCTTGCACCATCGGGGCTTCGTTTATTGTAGGGACGTTGTTTGATGCGCGTTGGATAGACGGCACCCTACCCTTCCAATGGCTTTCGGTGTATTTTCTGATCAGGGCGTTGTTGAACCCACTTGGTGTGGTGGCTATGGCCAAGGGCAAAGCCAACATTTCTCTACTCATCAACATCATTGTTTTTTTTGGTTTGCTGGTGGCCATATTGCTGACCCATCAGAGCGGGCTTGAGGCCATTTTAAAGGGCATGCTGGTTACCAATATCGTATTGATTTTGCCCTTTTATTGGTTGATTGTTGCACCTTACTTGAAAATAGGCTGGATAACCTTTTTTCAACAAATGATGCTGGAAATGGCACTTGCTCTTTTGGCATTTGGACTTTCATATGGCTTGGCGACGCTTTTAGAGGCATGGCCTGTTGCCCGTTTGGTCGTATTTTTGGCCGTCGGATCCGTTGTGTACGGCGCCGGATTGATGTGGACCAGACCTCATTTGTTGCAGGAGGCAAAACAAATTTTACAACGCTGATGCGCATTGTTTTTGTTACCCATTACGCTTCCATGTTTGGCGCCAACCGATCGTTGTTGCACCTGATCCGGCAATTGGTAAAGGCCCATAACGTAGAACCGTTGATCTTTTGTCCTGAGCCCGGGGCCTTTCCGGAGGCATGCCGTAAGGAGGGATACCGTGTGGTCGTTTTACCTTTCAACAATGCAGCATACACCATTCGTTCCCTAAAAAAACTCTTTCTTTTTCCCTGGTTGGTTAGGCAAACCCGTCTAAAGTGGATTCCCATATTGAACCAGGAAGTAGGAAGTTTTCAACCGGATTTGATACACAGCAATGCTTCGGTGGTGGATATCGGCTGGCAACTGGCCGAACATTTTCAGTTGCCCCACCTTTGGCACCTCCGCGAATTTGGTTGGAACGATTACCAATTGGTGTATCCAATGGGTAAAAAACGCACCTTGAAGCGCCTTTGCGAAGCCCACGGCGTTGTGTGTATTTCTCAAATCATAAAAACAGCCTGGTCGGCTGGTTTGCCTGCCGAAACGCTGGTTCTGTACAACGGCATCGGCAGTAAAGCACAGTTGGAGCAGCGCTATGCCTTGAGTCAGAACAAAAATAGGGAAACCGACAGCGCGTTTACCTTCCTTATCATTGGCTTGCTTCAGCCATCCAAGGGGCAGTTGGAAGCCTTGCGCGCTTTTGGCCGCTTGTATAAAATCAACCGAAACCTCAGGTTGGTGGTGGCTGGAAACGGGAGGTGGTTGTACACCCGTTTGCTCAAGATGTACGCCAGGGTTAAAGGATTAAACGCAGTTGTGCAATTCACAGGATATGTGGCCGATCCTTCAAGCTTGTACATACAGGCGGACGTTGTTTTGATGTGCAGCAAAACGGAAGCCATGGGGCGTGTTACTGCAGAAGCCATGTCGTACAGCTTGCCTGTTATTGGATATCGTGGCGGGGCAACGCCTGAACTCGTGGACGAAGGTCGAAACGGAATGTTGTACGACGACCTGGAAGGACTGCAATCATGCATGCAGCGTTTGTGGGACATGCCTGCCAGCGAACGATCACAGATGGGAAGAGCAGCTTACGAAACAGCGGTTGAAAAATTTACCGACGAACAATACGCAGCGTCTTTCTACAACTTTGCAAAACGTTTGGTTGAGATCAGGTAAATGGATTGAAAAAATCGCCTTGGATACAACAAGCAGATTTGGATACTTTGGTACTGAAATCAATCTGAAAGTCGTTTTTCCAGCGTTGGCGAATGTCCTTTTCCCCTTCCCGGAAGGCATCATCGAGCATTAAAAAACAACGATCCTTGTTCAAAAAAGGCTGGATGAAAGGCATTGACGGATAACGTGAGCGACGGATATCGTGTTTGTGCGCCTCAGGTCCATCAATGATTACACAATCAAACGAATGTTGTTGCAGAACGGACAGGTGGTTGTCCATTTGGTACCACACATTGTTGTCGAGGGCAAGCGGATGCGGTCCTACCGGAGCATACAGGAATTGCACGTGTTTTTCGGCCCCGATACTTTTGAGTTGCTGTTCCAGCAGGTCAATCCAGGCTTTGTTGTGTTCTACGCTGATGAACGTACATTCCAGCGATTTGGATTTGATGAGGGAAGCAAGAATGAGGGTGGAAATGCCCGATCCAAATTCAATGATGGCCTTGCGATTGTTGAACAAAAGGTCGTTGCAAAGGGTATTTATGCTTTCAAAAGCCAGTGCAGAATTGGCTACGGGCATGAATCCATACCCAACCATCAGGGGTTTGAGCAGTTGTAAACTCAGGTTCTCCTTGTCCAGACTTTTTCCGCTGAAATATTTTTTTTGGATCTTATCAATCATTCCCATAAAGCCTATTTCTTTTTCCCTTTTTTAACAATGTTTTGAGGCTCCGGGGCGCGTTTGTGTTGCTCCGGCTGTGGTACATCATCCAAATTTGCCGGAGGCATGTTTAGTCCTTTTTTATACCAAAACCATACTCCTGTGGCGAAAAGCAGCAAAACCAATAGGGAAAAAACCATGGAAAGTTTTTCTCCGAGGTAAAACGACCTCGGCTCGAAACGCATTTCCAGTTTCATGTTTTGTCCTGCCGGCAAGCGCATGGCGCGTATCAGGTAATCGGCTTTGATGAAATCGGGAGCGGGTTCGCCGTTCAGGTAACATTGCCAACCTTTGGCGGGCGGGTAATACATTTCGCTGAAAAGAGCCAGTTGCTCGCTGCTGGCGCTGTACGTATATTCCATCTTATCTGGATGGTAAGACGTGAGTTTGATGGTGGCGTTGCTGTCACGTTGGATGTTTAAACCGTTTAAGCCTTCAGCAAATGACTGTTGTACAACGGCACTGTCCTTGGGGTTCAAGTTATGCAGAGCCGCGATTTCGGCGTTGCCGTCCGGAACTACCGTGAAGTGTTCCACAAACCAGGCATTGCCGCAAGCTTCAGGATTTTGCACCACTTCGCCCTTTTGTGTCACAATGTATTTGCCGTTGAGCATGCCGATGATGTGCAGGTTTTCTCCAAGATTGGTGGTCAGGAAAGTATCGACGACTTCCTGGAAACGCTGGAGTTTGGCTGCACTGTAACCACTCAGGCTTTTGTGGTAATAAGAGGTAAAAGCATTGCCAGTGATGCCGCCCCTTGCAAGGTCCAGTACGCGGTAATGCGGATCGGGATCGGCTTTGATTTGTGCGTCGTAGGGTTGTTCCGGCACTTTTCCCAGAGCAATACGTTTGTCCTGATAATCGTCTGAGGAAATGGTGCGTGTGGCCACACCCCAGTGGTCGGCCAGTGCCAGTACAACCATAATGATCACCGCCATACCGGCTTTGAGGGTGCCCCGAAGTGAGAACCACAAAACGGCGGCAGCTGCGAGGATGAAACCAAGTGAACGGAAGGCGTCGGATCTTGCAAGGGATGCGCGGTCTTGTTCCAAAATCTGGGCCAAGTTGGGCATGTTGATTTGTTTGGCGAGTGCGGCATCGTTGGCGCCGCTGCCGACACCTCCGAAACCGGCGATAAGACAAAGCAGCACCGTACTACCCAAAGCGATGTACAAAGCGCGTTGCTTGGCTTGTACGCTGGTTTCCTGGTTGAACCATTGCTGTATGCCCAATGCTGCCAAAATGGCAAAACACATTTGTGAGATGCCCAGTGCCATAGATACTGCCCTGAACTTGTTAAACATGGGCAAAACATCGTACAAGATGTCGTTGAGGAAAAAGTTTTTGCCCCAGGCAAGAGTGAGTGTAAAAATGCCACCCGCTACCAACCACCACTTCGTTCGTCCGGGAACCAAAAAAGCGCCCATCAGGGCCAGAAAAACAACGATGGCGCCAAAATAAATGGCAGTGCCAACGAAGGGCTGGTTTCCCCAGTAAAATGAGGAACCTATCTGGCGCGCAATCTGCTTTTTTTCAACGGTCGAAGTGCCACGGGAAACAAGATCAAAAAACTTCGTTTTTTCAAAACTTTCAGTGGCGCCACCACCGTAGGCGTGCGGGACCAAAAGGGTTAGGCTCTCCCCTATTCCGTAGCTCCAACCGAAGAGGTAATCTTTGTCGAGGCCGTCTCCCTTGCTCGATTTTTGGGTCAGTTCAGACTTGCCACGGATGGTTTCTTTGCTGAATTCGTAGGTGGGCCACAAGCGTGAAATGTTGGAGCCAAAACCCAGGATCAAGCATGCCAGACTAATTGCCGACGCTTTGGCCCAGTTGGCTAAGCTTTTGGCTTTGATGGCATCTGCAAGCGCTGCCGCGCCATAAATAGCACACAAAAGCAAGGTGTAATAGGTGATTTGGACGTGGTTGGCATTGATTTGCATGGTGAGGAACAACGCAAAGACGCCGGCTCCCATAAGCCATTTTTCACGGTAAAGCAGGATCAGACCGGCAAAAACGCCAGGCATCATGGCGAGTGCATTCATTTTGGTGGAATGGCCAGCTTCCAGAATGTCGACGTTGTAGGATGTGATGCCATAAGCCAAAGCGGCGAAAATCGCCACCCGCCAATCGACTCGCAAGACCAGCATGAGCAGGTACATGCACAACATGGCTGCAAACACCTGTGCCCAAACGGAAGTAATGGGTTGGCCAAGAAACATGGCTTTGTAAACGGGTTTGGTTAAGTTGCCATCTATTTTTTGATATATTTGGAAAGAAGGCATGCCTCCGAAAGCGGCGTTGGTCCAAAGCGGCGCAGTACCTTCTTTATCCAGGTATGCCTTTGTTTCGGTTTGCATGCCTCGGGCTTTCACGTTGTCGCCTTGGGGCAAAAGTTTACCGTAAAATGCGTTGGGAGCAAAAAAAATGGCTGCTACAGCGAGCATGACCGCGATGGCGATGGCGTGAGGAAGAAGCTTTTTGTAATCCATAACCGTGAATGGGCTTGCCGGTGCGAATGGAATAACGCATGATTTTCCCGGCGCTTTGATGGTAGAAAAAAGGATTGCCGGCGCTTTCCGGCTGTCGGGGCGAAGGTATAGAATTTATCACATCATGTAATCTTTCAAAGAAATTGCTGGTGCACATCTTCCGTGAATCCGCAGCTGGTACAAATTCTGGTTTCTGTAATAAATGGTTATCTTTGTCTTATTCCGTTTCAATCCATTATCCGCTTCATTCCAATGCAACGATTTTTCCGTTTCAAGCCTTACCTGTTGGCTTTTGCTTTGGCCATTCCTTTTTCAGCATTTACCTGTGGTTACGATTACATCGGGGGATGCTCCAGTGGTGTTTCTTTAAGCATCAACGGAACTGCCGACAGTTTCAACCTGTCTGCATGTTCGGCAGGATTGGCGTTTGACGGCCTTCATTTGGGTTCGCTGGCCTCGCTTCATCTTACCGGCGCCCGTGCCATTACCTGGGAAAGTTGTGTAAACCATGTTGTAGGCGTTGCTCTTTTGTACCGCATTTACGCAGAGGGACAACCCGCTGGCGCGTGGCAATCACTCGCATTGAACAGCTCCGAGGTCGTAGAAGAAGGGCCATACACCACACGTTACTTTCGTGCAGATTCGGACATTGATGTGTGTATTGGTTTGGCACAAGGCACCGAATATGTCGTAGAAGTATTCCTTCGTGCCGACATTGACACCCTTGGAGACGATTACATTGCGGAAACAACCTTACTGAAAAACAACGGAGGTCAAAATTTTAAAATGCAATTTCTGTACGGGGGTTCTGTAGCCCCTCCATTTGTTTTGCTGCCAGTATTGATGAAGGAACCTGATTGTTCCGGCGACAGCTCAGGTGCGGTTGGCATCCATGTATATGGTCAGCAGGATGTGTTTTACAATTGGTCTGGGCCGGATGCCAATTTCTGGGCATTGAACGATGTTCCAGCCGGTGTGTATGCTGTAACGGTAACCAGTGCAGATGGGTATCAGGCGTCCGACACGTTTCTTTTGAATCAACCCGATGCCGTGCAAGTCCTTTTCAATGTAAATGCTGCTACTGCAATTGATGTTGCGGATGGGGAATTGGAAGTGATTGCCTGGGGCGGTACTCCTCCTTACACCTATTTATGGAACCAGGGCGATACCAGTTCATTTCTGGATGGATTGATTCAAGGACAATATTGCGTTCAGGTGTCTGATTCTGCCGGGTGCACACAAATGATGTGTGTTCTTCTTGGTTTTACCACGGATATTACTGAACTTTGCGGTTTGTTAAAATTAAATGTATATCCCAATCCACTTCCACAGGGACAAAACATCCATGTTTCAATCTCCGTACCTGACATACTCAAGGAAGGCAAACTGCAATACGCCTGGATCAATTACAGTGGAGCAGTTGCAGAAATACAACAAATCAAGGCTGATTCTGCGTTATTTTCTATACCTTCCACTACCCTCTTGCCAGGTTTGTGGATCTTAAGGTTTGAATATGAAAAAAAATACATCTCCATTCCTGTTGTAATTCATTAACCATCAATGGGTTTTTCGAAGTAAAACAAGTTGCAAGGTCTATGAGAGGTTTGTCTATTAAACTTTTCATTACTTTTGCGCCAACCTAATAACTATCAAAACGATTCTATCACAAAACTTTCAAAACATGAACAAAAAACTGTTTCTTTTACCCGCTCTTCTTCTCGGCGCCATGCTGATGTTTGCTCCTGCTTGTGGCGACGACGATCCTTGTAAAGACGTTGAATGCGGCAGCGGTGTTTGCATCGACGGCACTTGCGATTGCGACCTTGGCTTCTTTACGGACAATTCAGGCAGCTGCACCGTTAATGCTGCAGGCATTTACAACGTTTCGGAAAACTGCACCCCGGGTGTCTACAGTGTAGAAGTATTGGCCGGATCAACCAACAACCAGCTTCTGGTTAAAGGTTTTTGGGAGTTCTTTGCAGCCAACGTAACCGTTAATGTCACGGGCAGCAGCGTTAACATTCCACGCCAGGAACCCGACGGCGACGACTTCTTCGTTCAGGGCAGCGGCACGTGGTCGGTAAACGGCAGCGGCAAAGTTGTACTTACCCTTACCTACACGGTTTCCGATGAATCGGTTAACCCGATCAACTCGGTTACCTGCACTAGCATGATGACCCACCAGTAATTTTTAGTGGAAAAACATTGATACAAGCCACTCCGGGTTTCCGGAGTGGCTTTTTTTGTCGTCTTGATTGACGGGACTGGAATTAGTTGCCACCAGACTTTTTCATTTTGTCCTTCTTCTGCTCGGTATTGCCTGCAGGAGTTGTATTTTCCATTTTGTCCTTCTTCGAATCGACGGGTGTATTTTCCATTTTGTCCTTTTTCGGATCGGAAGGATTTACTGGAGGCTTTACAGGCACCGGTTTGACGCCTGGGCCTTTGCTGGTCGTGGGCTTTTTACCTGTTGTCGGCTTGGTAGGCAAGGTTAAAAGGTATTCATCGTAGCGACGCTGAGCTTCCAAGTTTACGCGATCGGTGCATTCAATTTCTTTTTGTGCACGCAGTTCGTCGAGTTTGCCTGCAACTAGAGCTGAAATTTCAGCTTTTTGTTGTTCCAGGGTTTTGCCTCCGAATGCAGTCAGGGTAACAAAACCAGCTACCGCAAAGGCACAAAGAATGAGAAGTTTCTTATTCATTTTGTTGATTTTTTTTTGACAATGGTTTGGAAATGGATGTAATGCCGATTTTGACGGTACATTACTTCAACGGTTGAGCAGCAGCAGCGTTGGTAAACTCAGTTTTCATACGTTCGAATTCAGCCGTAGCACGGACTTCAAATTCGCTATCGCACTTGGTAGCCATTTCACTTTCTACAGCAGCTTTGCCGGCGTCGAAACCCTTCTGGATTTCTTCCTGTACCTGCGCGTCAGTCAGCAGTTTTTCGCCGCAGGAACTAAAGGCGAAAGTCATTGCAGCTACGGCGAAGATTCCAATTACCGTTTTTTTCATGTTTTGAGACGTTTTGTTAAGTTAAAAAGTTGTGCGAAATTACTGGATATGCCGCATTAATGGTATTTTTTTTTGAATATTGTTTTATTTTTTCACTTAATCCTCCGGATCTCTTCATGAGATGCCAACTACCACCGCAATTACACAAAACCGCCATCACAAATTTCACAACATACTGTTAACATCTTATGGCTTGTGTCTGTTCACAGCTTTGATGTTGTTTCAACCCAGCGCGTTTGCACAAGGTGAAGATCCACCTTTTTCTGAAGTTTTGGAAAACCATTTCCGTGATTCCGACACCCCGGTTGAGTCGGATGCCGCAACCTTGATCGAAAACCTTGAACACTTCCAAAACCGACCATTAAACCTCAATACCGTTTCCCGCAGTGAATTGCTGTCCCTCGGATTGTTTGATGCTCTTAAAGTGGAACAGTTGATGCAGTACCGGGAATTGTTCGGTCCTTTGCTTGCCAATGAAGAACTTCAGGCAGTTCCCGGCTGGAATGTTTCTGAAATAAGGACATTATTACAGTTTGCAAGGGTGCCCGGAAATGGACTCGAAAACCGTGTAACAGCGTGGCGATTCGGTTTTATAAACGGCGAAAACCAGTTTGTGTTGCGCTGGGGACGGGCTTTCCCAACATCCTACCCTGCCAATGCGGAAGGCTCCCCAAACGCCATGGCCATACGTTTCTTCCACCAGTTCGACCGTCGACTTCAGTTCGGATTTACAGCGGAAAACGATCCCGGAGAGGCTCTTTTTTCCAAAAGCAATCCGCATGGTTTTGATTTTTACAGCATGCATCTTGGCGGACAAAACCCTAACCGGTGGATATCCTCTTTTGCACTTGGCGATTTTACAGCTCGTTTTGGACAGGGCCTTTTGTTGCAAACGGGGTTCGCTCCAGGAAAATCAGCCGAAACCATGGGTCTTGTGCGTGGTGGGCGTAAAATCAAAAGTTACAACGCTTTTGGCGAAGTGTATTTTTTGCGCGGAGGCGCCATAACTGTCGCCTTGAATAAAAATTGGGAAATCACCGCACTCGCATCACACCGTCGACGGGATGCCAATCTGCTCGTGCTCAACGACACGGTGTTTGGACTCGAACGTCCGGAGCTGGCCTTCAGTGCTTTGCAAACAGCCGGTTTGCACCGCACGCCTTCAGAAATTGCCGATGAAAAAGCTTTGGAAGAAACCCTGGGAGGATTGTCCGTTTCCCACACATGGAAACGTGCACAAGTAAGTGTGAACGGTTTGTATCTTTTGTACGACAAGCCATGGCTATCTTCAAGTGATGCCTACCGCCGTTTCGCTTTCAGCGGTCGTCAGCTTTGGGGCGTAAGCGTCGATTACCACTGGACGGTTCGCAACATGTACCTTTTCGGAGAAACCGCCCGAAGCGACAACGGAAGTGTCGCGACAGTGAACGGCATGTTGTTTTCGGTTGACCGCCGGTTGAACCTCGCCTTATACTCACGTATCCTTCCACGCGGTTACCAAGCTGTTTACGCGGCTCCTGTGACGGAAATCAACGGATCGGCCAACGAACAAGGTGTCATGCTTGGCGGTGATCTGCGGTTTGCACGCAGTTGGGTCATCAACGCGTATGCCGACTTGTGGCGCCATCCATGGCTGCGGTTCGGCGTAAGCGCGCCTTCAAGTGGATACGAATACCTGCTACGCCTTCAATGGCTGAAGGGAAAAACGTTTTCAACGTATGTCTTGTGGCAAATGGAAAACAAACAGTCCGATGGCGCCGGCTTTGGAGCGCTGGTGAACAACCGACGGGATCGCCTTCGCTTGCATGCCGTTTACCGCTTGAGCAGGGCCGTGGAGTTCAGATCGCGCGTAGAATGGACGCGTTACCGGACAGGTCTTGAGGGAACGGGTCGAGGGTTTTTAGCCTACCAGGAAGTGGTGGTTAAACCATTGGGTTCGCAGGTAAACGGCGCCTTGCGTTTCAGTCTTTTCGACACCGAAAGCTTTGATACCCGCGTATTTACCTATGAAAACGACCTTTTTTCAGCAGTTTCCATACCTGCCTTTTTTGGACAGGGATCGCGCTATTTCATCAACATTTCGTGGCGACTAAACCAATGGCTGCGTCTTGAAACCCGTATGGAGGAAACACTACAGCGCAGGGTTGTTACCGATGGTGGAGCAACGGGGCCCAGGCGGTATTGGAAAGTACAGGTAAGAATGCAGTGGTGAGGCCGATTGCAGGTTGTAGATGGTTAAAGTCCGTTTATGGCTTCAACGCTTACGATTTCAGGAATTTTGCCACGAATGGCTTCTGAGATGCCAGCACGTAAGGTCATGGCCGACATCGTGCAGGATTCGCACATGCCTGTCCACCGTATTTTAACGTGCATGTCGTCGGTTACGTCTACCAGTTCCACATCACCTCCGTCTATGCGCATGTGCGGTCTGACGGTGCTGAGAGCTTCTTCAATACGTTCGAGCAGGTGTTGTTTGTCGCTTGCGATCATCCCTATTTTCTTAATTTATTGCAAAAGTAGCTTTTTTTAATGCTATTGCTTGAGCTTGTTGGGGTATTTCTCCCTGAATTTTTTTAATTTAGGGGCAATGATGTAAGAACAATACCCTTGGTTCGGATTGTCCTTGTAGTAGTTCTGGTGATAAGCCTCAGCGGGATAGAACTTTTCGGCTGCGGATATTTCGGTAACAATCGGATCATCCCAAAGTTCCGTGGCGGTATTTTTGGTCACATC
>JBBSDH010000030.1:0-27071 GCA_038249605.1 Chitinophagales bacterium
ATGGCAGTTTATTGTTTGACCATTTTCCCCATGAAGTGCGCCTGTTCGGTTTGTATTTTAACGAAGTACAAACCAACTGGCCAGGAGTTTACATCCAGGAAAATACGGTCGGCACCCGATGGCCATTGTTGTTCGAACATGAGCCTTCCCTGGATATCCCACACACGCAAACGTGCTTCCGAAATGGGTGTACGATCGAGTTGAAGGGTTGTTTGACCGTTGGTGGGGTTGGGATAAATACCCACGCTGCCCCAAACCGGCTCAATGCTGCTTACCGTGCAATCGAAAACAGGATCGATGGTAACGGGTAAAGAGGAGGAAGTGCTGCAACCAGTCAGGGTATCGGTGATGATCAGGTTGTAGGTTCCACTTTCGATGGCGCAAAGTACAGGTCCGATTTCGCCTGCAAGTAAGGTGCCGTCAAGGTACCATTGCAACACATTTCCAGTCTGAAGTTGTGTTGTGTCGATCAATGCCAACAGGTTGTTGGTATTGGTGAACACCGGTTCAGTAGGGAGCGGATAAATGATCACCTGCACACCGGGTGAAATGGCGGTGCAGCCGTAAGGTGTGGCATACAAAACCTGATAAAGGCCGCTAAGTGAAGGTTGGTACACGAATTCATTGGCGCCGGCGATGTACACACTGTCGATGATCCACTGGTTGCCGCCCCCGTACGATGAAACCAGTACGGGCAGTTCGTCGTCTTCGCAGGCTGTTAATCCCTGTGGAGCGTTGATGACAGGCGGCACGGGGAAGTCGAATATGAAAACAGTGTCCAAGGAAAACACTTCCGAAATAGGATGGATGATGTTGAGGGCTACCGTGAGTCCGCCTACGTTGAACGTATCGTTGCTGAAGATGTTGAAAGGAACGATGCCGCAAACATCGTCGGCGCCTTTGATGCCTTCATCATCGTCTGAAACCTCGAGCAGGTAATTGATGCCCGGTTCGAGCGGGAAATTGAGCAGAAAAGTATGCGGTAGCGGCGTGTTGTTGATGGCGGGAGACGAGTTGTAAATTTCCACATTGTCGCCGTCTTTGATGCGGATGAACAAGTCGGGGCCGTTGAACGGGTCGTTGCAATCCACATCGTAAACGGTCACACTGGCGAGGATGTAACCCACCGTATCAATGACGGCTTGGTAATTCACCGGATAAACTCCTGCGGTGGAGTATGTATGCGGTGGTGGGTTTTCACCTTCGAAGGTGGTGCTGTCGCCAAAATCCCAGGTGTAGGTAAATCCAGGGTCGCCATTGGAAGGAATGTTGTTGGTGAAGGTCACCGTGGTGGGCCCACAACCGGTGGAGTTGTTCATGCTGAACCCGTCGTTGTTGCTCGTTGGCGGTGCGATGTACAGGCGCAGCGGAAAACTGGTTTCCTGGGTAATAAAAAGTACGGTAGCCTTGAGTTTTACGGTGATGATGAACGAATCGGATTCGTACGGTGTGCCGCAAAACTTGACACAGCCGTCGGTTTCGGTTGCCGTTTCAAAAATGAGTTGGTTGGCTTCCCAAAACATGCCGGCTGGCAGTCCATCTACGCCCACCACCTCAATTTTGGAAATGGGCAACCCGGGAGGCGTGGTGCTGTCGATGGCATAAACGGGTGTGGTGGTTTTGGGCACCCTAAACGACAAATCGGCATCGTACGGCTGCCCGATGACGCCGTCGGGCATGGGCGCCAGGTATAGGGTGTCGTCGGGAAGTGTGGGAAGGTTTACGGTGCAGCCTGGGCAGCCCGTTTGGGCGTCTGCATACGAGCAGACAAACAGCAGCAGCAACGCCGCCGCGAATCGAATGAGTTTCATATTAATCGGTTTAAGGTGATTAAAAAAAGCAGGCAGCGGTTAGCAGGCAGCAGGCAGCCAAAACACAGTTACCCTGCCTGCTGCCTGCTGCTACTGAACAATCATTTTGCGGATAACCTTACCTTCTTTGTTTCCGATGGTATAAAAATAGGTACCGGGGGAAAGTTTGGCGGCTTCGAATTCGAACTGGTTGAGGCCTTCGAACACGCTGATGTTTTGGGAATGTTGGCGTTGGCCGAGCATGTTGAATACTTCAAACTGGTAATCGGCATTTTGCAGGGCTTCGATGCTGATGGTCGTTTGTCCGCTGAAGGGGTTGGGCTGGTTGCGCACATCGGCGATTTTGCCGTTGAGTTCATTGGTGCCATTGATGCAATCGGCGACGCTGCGCAGGATGAGGTAGTAGTGCGAGCCCGGAGCAATTTGTCCGGGGAACACAAGGGGCAGGTTGACGATTGCCGTATTCACTGAGGCCGTAATGCCGAGATCGAAGATACCGGGGGTATTGGCGGCGGTGGGCGTGCCATGAAGAACAATACAACCGAGCGTGTTGGGCAGAAAGACACAGTTTGGCGGGTCGCAAGTGTAGGTGAGGCCGACAGGAAAGTTGGAAATGGCGCCTGTGGTGGCGACGGACACGCTGTTGATGGCAAAACCGCCGAAATCGT
Organism: Chitinophagales bacterium; assembly: GCA_038249605.1. GTDB lineage: Bacteria > Bacteroidota > Bacteroidia > Chitinophagales > Saprospiraceae > M3007. The sequence continues at coordinate 2,480 of JBBSDH010000030.1, forward strand.
TTGGTACTTTGATGGTGATGGACTGATTGTAAGGCTGATCGAGGCAGGCATCGAGCAGGTCGTAAAACATATACGTTGGTGAGTACGTACGAGGCAGCAGGATGTTTGCGGTGGTGTCCATAAGAATGGAGGAGTCGCGCATGCATACCTGGGCCTGTACGGATGCGCCGAGACCGAGGGCAAGTACAAAGATGAGTAGTAATTTTTTCATTGCGTAAAGGTGTTTTGAATTGAATACGAAAGAAATGGGTGCTCTTAAATCGCCCCGAAGTTCGGCCATTTTTGTGTGGTAAAAAAGCAAAACAGCGGGCGTGGTCGGTTGTGATCATAAAAAAACGAGGAAAAGGCGATGTGCCGATTCCTCGTTTTTCATTTTAACATAAGTTTCTTTGGAAAGAGACTTAATTTTTCACCGCGTCCACAATGGCTTTGAACGTTGTGGGGTGGTTGAGCGCAAGGTCGGCGAGTGCTTTGCGGTTCAGGCCGATGCCTTTTTCACCCAGAGCGTGGATGAAACGGCTGTAGCTGAGACCTTCCATACGGGTTGCTGCGTTGATGCGCGCAATCCAAAGCCGACGGTAGCTGCGTTTTTTGAATTTGCGGTCACGAAAAGCATACGCCCAACCTTTTTCAAGGGCGTTTTTGGCCACGGTATAAACCTTCGAACGAGCGCCGAAGTAACCGCGGGCGGCTTTCATGATTTTCTTCCGGCGTGCACGACTGGCCGGGTTGTTGGTTGCTCTTGGCATGTTGATGTTTTTTAGTGCGATTCCGGGGGGCTGTTAAACGTTAGCAGCCGCACTTTTTCCGAAATCCTCGTTAAAAAATGATTTTGCTCCGCTTTGGCGGAGGCGAGCGCTTGGATGCAAGGTGGTGAAACCTTAAATGACCAGCAGCCTTTCGATACGGGCGTGTTCGGAGGGGTGAACCACCACACTGCCGCGCAGATGGCGCTTGGCTTTGGTTGTCTTTTTACGCAAAAGGTGGCGCACGCGGGCCCTGTTGCGTTTGATTTTACCCGTGCCGGTAACCTTGAATCGCTTCTTGGCGCCGGAGTGGGTTTTCATTTTCGGCATGGCAAAAATGGTATGGTTAAAAAAATGGAGCGCAAAGGTAACATGCCTTTGCGGAAAGACCAAACTAAAACCATCAGTTTGAAGGCTTATTTTTTGGGTGCGCCTGTTTTTTTAGGCGACAGGATAACCATCATCCGTTTACCGTCCATACGTGGGAGTTGTTCCGCAGCGCCGTGTTCTTCAAGTTCTTTCATAAAACGCAGAAGCAGGAGCTCGCCGCGGTCTTTGAACATGATGGCACGACCACGAAATTGCACATAGGCTTTCACCTTGTTGCCTTCACCCAGGAAGGTTTTTGCGTGACGAAGTTTGAACTCAAAATCGTGTTCGCCCGTTTCCGGACCAAAACGAATCTCTTTAAGCTCCACCTTGGCGGCGTTGGCTTTGAGTTCTTTTTCCTTTTTCTTTTTTTGGTAAAGGAACTTGTTGTAGTCGGTAATCCTACACACCGGCGGCTCGGCATTGGGCGAAATCTCGACCAAATCGAGGCCAATGTCTTCTGCCCATTGACGCGCTTTGGCGGTGGGAAAAACGTTGCTTTCAATGGTTTCGCCTACTTTTTCAGAGATTTCGGCAAGATTGTCGCCAACAAGGCGAATTTCAGGAACACGGATCAAATCGTTGATGCGGTGTTCGGGTTGTTGCTGTTGCGGACCGCGATTGTACGGACGACCGCCTCCGGGCCTGGCGCCTGGAGGACGAGCTCCTCCGGGACGGGGCGGAAAAGAAGGTTTTAATGCCAAGTAATAAAAATCATTTTGTTAAAAAATACTCCCGGTTGATGTACTCCTTGCAACAAGCCATAATGCGAACACCCGGAATTTGTCCGCTAGCCCATCACTGAGTTCTGCACAAAAATAAACTGTTTTTTCGTAAAATAGGTTTGTTGGGCGTAAAAAATATTTTTTGTTTTAATTTTACGGCAAGGATGGTTGGTCGGTTAGCCGGTTGGTCCTCACAATTATCCATGCTACAAAAACGAATTGCATTGAAGATGGCATCGCCTTGCCAAAAGCTCTGGTGTCGCGTCCATTGAATGATGTACAGTTTGGCGAGACCTAATATTTTGCTCAATTAGACATGAGGAGGGCGAAATGCGGGACATTTTAACCAACGAATAACGACATTGAGCGAAATATAAGGCCGAGAAACTGCCGCTCGGACGGCTGGACAGTCCAAAATCAAATTTCAAATTTCGTATCCCGTCAATCAAAACCAACCAACCCGACCAACAGACCAACCAACCAACATTACTATCCCACCTACCGACCAACAGACCAACCAACCTACCGACTTGTACGCCGACATCATTCTCCCACTCGCCCTGCCCAAACGCACCTACACCTACAGCGTGCCTGAGGAGCTCGAAGCCCACATGCAGCCTGGACTGCGTGTGGAAGTGCCGTTCGGCAACAGCAAATTGTACAGCGGGCTCATCGAACGATTGCACAACAACACACCGGATTACCGGGTGAAAAGTGTGAATGCCGTACTCGACGAAATTGCCGTGGTGACGCCCGAGCTCCTGAAATTGTGGGACTGGATGGCCGACTACTATTGTTGCACCCTGGGCGAAGTGATGGCCGCCGCCCTGCCCGGCCACCTCAAACTCAGCAGCGAAACCAACTTGGTTTTCAACCCCGCTTTCGGTGACAATTTTTCAAGCCTTTCCCCCGACGAATACCTCATCGCCGAAGCCCTGCTTTTGCAAAATGAAATTACGGTGGATACCGCACGGAAAATTCTCAACAAAAAAACGGTTTTCCCCACCATTCACCGCCTGCTCGGCGAAGGCGTGCTTTCCCTACGTGAGGACCTGAAGGAAAAATTCAAACCCCGCTCGGTGTACGCCGTGCGCCTCGCCGAACCCTATGCTTCCAACAACGAAGCGCTGCGGCCCATTTTTCAAACCCTCGAAAAAGCCTCCGAACGACAGTTCGAACTGCTGCTCGCTTTGATCGGGCTCGCCAAGCAACAACCCATCGTTCGCCGCAGCGAATTGCTGAAAAAAGCCGGCGCCACGGATGCCAGTCTGAAAAGTCTGGCCAAAAAAGGCATCGTCGAAATCTACAAACGCGAGGTGAGCCGCATCGGAGAATACGGCGGCGGCACGGGCGAGTTTCAAACCCTCAGCGCCGACCAGGCAACAGCCTTGGACGCCATCCGAAGCCATTTTGAAACCAAAAACGTGGTACTCCTGCACGGCGTAACCGGCAGCGGCAAAACACGATTGTACACCGACCTGATGCAAGAGGTGATCCGCGACGGCGGACAAGTGCTTTACCTCCTGCCCGAAATCGCGCTCACCACCCAGATCATCGGCCGCCTCCAGCAGGTGTTTGGCTCAGAAGTAGCCGTGTACCATTCCAAAATAAACTACCAGGAAAGGGTGGAAATCTGGCGCGCCGCCACGTCGGGCAAACCGGTCATCCTCAGCGCTCGTTCCGGATTGTTCCTGCCTTTTAAAAACCTGAAAATGATCGTGGTGGACGAGGAGCACGACACCTCGTTCAAACAATACGACCCCGCGCCGCGCTACCACGCCCGCGACACCGCCATTTACCTCGCCAACCTTTGCGGCGCCAAAGTTTTGCTCGGCAGTGCCACACCCGCCATCGAAAGTTATTACAACGCTTTGCAAGGCAAATATGGACTCGTGGAACTTAAAGGCCGTTTCAGCGGCGTGGAAATGCCCGAAATTGAGGTGGTCGACCTGCGCCGTGCCGCCAAAAGCAAACAGATGTCCAGCATGTTCTCCCCTACCCTGCTCGAAGGTTTAAAAGCGGGTTTGGAAAAAGGCGAACAAGCCATCCTGTTCCAGAACCGACGCGGTTTTGCGCCCATTCTGGAGTGCCAAACCTGCGGATGGACGGCCATGTGCCGCCATTGCGACGTGAGCCTCACCTACCACCAATACAGCAAACGCCTACGCTGCCACTACTGTGGTTACCAGCAGGAAACACCCACCGTGTGTCCGGCATGCAACAGCGGCAAAATCACCATGCTGGGTTTCGGTACCGAAAAAATTGAGGAGGAACTCAACATACACCTGCCGGAAATGCGCACCGCGCGCCTCGATTTGGACACGGCCGGCAGCAAAAACAACCTGGCGGCGTTGTTGCACGATTTTGAAGACCAGCAAATCGACGTACTCGTGGGCACACAAATGGTGACCAAAGGACTCGATTTCGACAATGTGGGCCTCGTGGGCGTGGTGGGTGCCGACCAGCTCCTGCGTTTCCCCGACTTCCGGGCAGGAGAGCGTGCTTTTCAATTGCTCACCCAGGTGGCCGGTCGCGCAGGGCGCAAAAACAAACGCGGCAAAGTGCTCATCCAGGCCTGGAATCCCGATCACCCGGTTTTGAAAGACGTCATCAACAACGATTTTCAGGGCTTTTTGAAACGGGAGCTGGCCGAACGAAAGGAATTTCAATACCCACCTGTTGTAAGGCTCATCCACCTCGACATCCGTCACAAGGACGACAAAATGGCCGACCATGCAGCGCAGATCTTCGCAGGTATGCTGCGCGAAAAAATGGGTGCCCGGGTGATGGGTCCGGTGATCCCGCACATACCCCGGATACGCAACTACTACCACCGCAACATCATGCTCAAACTCGAACGCACAGGCACCGTGCTTCAGGCTGCAAAGTTGTTGATCAAAAACAGCACAGAGCGGTTACTTGGGCAAAAAGGGTTTGCCAGCGTGGGTGTAGGGGTGGATGTGGATCCGATTTGAGGGTGCGGGCAGCAGGCAGCATTTTCAAACCAGGCTACCCTTTCCATTTCGGCAAAGTATCGGGTTTTTTAACCAATGTGTAGGTAAGCGAAAGGGTTGTCATAAAATTAAAACGTGCATCAAATCGATCACCTTCCGTTGTGTTGTAAGCTTCATCGGGACTTGGAAATTCTGTTGCCAGAACAGCCAAATACCGGGAACGCTCGCGAATGTACATGGCATCAACTCCTGCTTCCCAATACATGGAAATGCGGGGCGATAAACGGTAACGCACACCCAATATGCCTCCCAACCCGGCAGTAAATACACTTTCGTCGGTCACCAAAACATAAATACCGTTTATGGAATCAACCGTTTCGGTTTCCTGATGCTGATCAAGCAAACTTGAATAGGACACTGGCAAATCAATTCCTAGCGACCAAATGGCACGACCTTTCTTACGTTGCCATTCCCAACCCGGCCGAATTAACCATGCATAGTCGTGGTTCTTTTCTATGGAATAGTGGATCCAACCATTTTCGTATTCTGGATATAAGAACCGCCCACCCATACGCAAACGCAGAGCTTGCCCTCGAAGAGGCGTTTGGCGCACATGGTACCGTCCAAAAAGGGTATAACCAGGATAGGTTTCTTTGTCAATCAACCAAAGCAGGTCTATGCCGAGTTCAACAAACTTTTTATTTGCATAGGATACGCTGTCGTTCTGGGCAGAAGCCTGGAAAGCCATCAAAAAGAAAAAGAAAAACGAAAGTGTTGTTTTCAGCATCAACAAACTAATTTTGATCATATCAAACAAAGTGGTTTTACCATGAAAGTTTCTCGTAGATCAGACTCTGCAATTGGGGTGAAATTAATCCGCGGGGAACGTCAAGACCGTTTTTTCTCAATTTCCTTTGAAATGTTTTAAGACAAATGCCCATTTCAAAAGCCATTTCCGACTTTGTCTTGGCAACATACCGATTAAATTCAGCTTTGTTGCTTGCATTTGAATTTACTCGGTGATTAGCATCCATCGCTGTATGGTTGAATGATTTAAAATAGCTTGGACCATGTATTCGCCTTTTGGCCATCCACCTAATGGAATGGTAACAATATCGGTATAAAAATCCTGGTCGTATTGCAAATTTCCAAATTTATCGTAAATGCGAATTTGCTTGATCGTTTCTTCTTCAATCATGGTGCTATCTGGATAAACATCAGGAGCTTGCAATTCAATGGTTATTTCATCAATAGTTGGATTGGGATAAACTGCTATTCCATATCCAAAGCCACATCCAAAAACTCTTTTTGACATAAAAAAGTTGTAATTCGAGGATCCACATACATTGGTTGAAGTCGCTGTAATGGTAAAGAAATCGGGTCCGGCTGGAGATAAATAGAAATCAAAGGTATTGTTTACACCGACATAGGAGGGAAGACTTGGGTTGACTGTCCATGAAATATTGGGTATCTAAGTGCCGAAGCCTAATGGGGTTACCTGAACATAATGACTGCCTGGACAGACAGAGAGCGACTGCCAGGGCTGAACGTCTACCCCGTTTAACCGAGGTTTGGTCATGGTTGGCGCTCCAAAATGAAAGTTACGGGTGATTTTAAATGGCGGAGCTTGACAGCCTGAAGGAGGATCAATCGTAAAGGTAATTGGAGGATCACCATTTAAATTGGGTTGGGTGATGATGAAACTTGCTGTGGCGCCCGTTCCATTACTGGGCTGACAGAAGTTTGAAATAATATTCCATGAAATGGGTGAATTCGCTGGAAAATTGGATAAAGTTAAAACACCCGAAGTACAAACCGGATTAGGAATAGGACCTTGGATGCCGACATTTTGACCGTTCACTACGGTCTTTATTTCAACAGCTTTACTGCATGTTTCTGATTCTAACATTATGGCCTTTGCTTTGACAGTGATTGTGCCGCCATTTATTCCATTTGGCGTAACAACTATGGAATTAGTAGTTGTTGTAAAATTAGGTGCACTCCAACCTGTAGGGATGGTCCAGATGTATTGTGTTGCACCATTAACCATTGCGCAAGAATAAGTCCGTGGATTGACATCATTACATTGTATTTCAATATCGCCTTGGATTCCACTGGTTTCACAAGGGTTGGGTACATAAGGATAAAAGGGTACACAATCAGTTGGTGTTTCCATGCTAGAACAGTGTCCTATTCCTTTTACACATATGCTGACACTGGGAATTTCTGTTGCAGGGATATTGATGCTTACATCCTGAAATTCAGTATTATTGAGACTTGTAATTGTCCACCCTGATGGATTACCACTCCATTGGTATCGATCAACCTCTTTTTGATCATCGGGGTCGCTAGGCCCTGGATTATTGTATTCAACCCTTTCTGTGCTTAAAAATTTAGTTTGCGCAAAGTTGGCAATATAAGGTATACCAGAAGAAGGGTAATTTAAGTTAGTAGATTTTCCTTCCAAGTTTTTAATGTAAATATTTTGACCTAGGTCATCACCTAAACAATCTTCGTTGTCACTAGTTACATCTACTTCAATTAAAGTGATAGAATTCGTGCTATTCCACTTAACTTTTAGTGTGGGCAGGAAATCATCACTTGTCATTTGACCTACACCAACAGTCCAATCGTAACTAAATTGAGAAGAAGGACAATTGGTGGTATATCCAGTCAAAGAGTAAGTTATATCGACAGCTGGACATACTGACAAATCAGTATTCGGAGAAATGTTAAGCACTTGTGCCTGAACTGAAGTTAATGCCAAAGTAACTACCACTAAGAATAATGAAATTCGAAGTTGATTATAAAGCTTTGATGTGATGTGATGCATAATTTTGGTTTTTAGAATGAAAAAGAAATCATAAGGGTTTTTATAGGATTAAAAACTATTTGAAAATCATCCTTGTAACGTCTTTGTAGAGGATCATCATAAAAGTCTGGTGGGTAGGTATTGGCATAATGCACGTATTTCTTAAGTCTGTAATGCAAATAGCTGGCATCAATCGAAGTTTCCAGATACAAAAAGAATCTGTTTCCCAAATGAAGTCGAAGGCCAGATAGTGGGGCAATACTAATCTTATGTCCCTTTTCAAATATTTCATATATAAACAGTTCATCTATCGTCGGATCTAAGTAATTATAATGCGACTCCGAAAACTGGTAACTATATGGCACATCAAAACCAAATACCCAATCCAATCGTCCGAACTTACGCTGCCATTCCAATCCCGGTTGGATGAACAGGGAATATTCATAGCTGTCAAAATAGTAATACAGGTCATTGACTGTTGAATCGGGTCGATGGAATGTTGCACCCAGTCTAAGCCTTAGAGCTTTACCTTTATCGTCAGTTTGATCAAAATGGTATCGGCCAAAAAGGGACGTTGGAGGGTACGTATTTTTATCAATCAACCATAAAAGGTCGAAGCCTAATTCAAAAGACGTAGGTTGGATCTTTTTTTGGCTCCAACCCGAGGTAGCCAGGAATACCATCAACAAACTAAGTACAATACGTAATGGTGCAAGCATCTGAAAATTTTGTTTTACTGTTGTCAACAACAAATATAAAGATAAAAATTATACATCTCCAAAATTCATTTCAGGACTTTTCAGGACACCACGCCTTACCCCGCCCGAATACCGGTGGATGTGGATCCGATGTTACTTGGCGGGCAGCAGGCCAATTCATTCCATTCCAACAAACGCATCAAAATTATCCCGATCAATCCGGGTGGTTTCGCTTCCGGGGTAAGCTTCCAGAAACGCTTTGGGAAAGCGGTGGGATTTTTGTCGGGATTGCCACTTAAACTCGAATGCGTGCAGCACGCCTCCGGCATCTTCAATATAGTCAATTTCCTGCTTGGTGGTGGTGCGCCAAAAGTAAGTATTGCAATAGTAGTCGGTATAAGCGTTGCGCTTCATACGCTCGGCCACAAGGAAATTTTCCCACAGTGCCCCAGTATCTGCGCGCAGGGTCAGCGGGGAAAAATTTTTCAGTATGGCATTGCGGATGCCGTTGTCGTAAAAATAAATCTTGCGCCCTTTTTTGATTTCGTTTCGGGCATTGCGGCTAAGCGAGGGCAAACGAAACAGTACAAAAGATTGCTCCAGCAAATCCACATATTTTTCCACCGTGACCGGATCGGCCCCGATGAGTTGGGCAACTTCGTAATAGGTAACCTCGCTGCCCAATTGCAAAGCCAGCGCTTGAAGTAGTTTGACCAACAGGGTTGGCTTTTTGATCTGTTCGTGCACCAGCAGGTCTTTGTACATCACACCGTCGCTGAGATCGTTGAGAATTTTTTGCGCCTGAAGCGGCTCGTGTTGCACCACCTCGGGGTAATACCCGTAAAGTATCCGGTGTTCAAGAAGTGCATGTTCGGCCATGTAACCATGATGCCCGCACATTTCTACAAAAGAGAGGGGATACAGCGGGAACTCGAATTTTTTGCCGGTCAGACTTTCTTTCGTTTGTGAAGCAATGTCGATCGACGATGATCCCGCGACAAAAAGTTGCACCTGCGGCGCATGGTCGGTAATCAGCTTGAGCAGGAGGCCCGCGTTGGTAAAGCGCTGTGCCTCGTCCACCACCATTACCTCATTTTTGCCGATAAGGGCTTGTAGTCGTGCCAACGAGATGTTATCCAGCAATGCCCTGGCTTCTGGGTCGTCACCGGTCATCCAAAGCGTTTTTTGTTCCAGTCCCTGGGTTATAAGGCGCATAAGTGTTGTTTTGCCCGCCTGCCTTGGACCAACAACCATGATTGCCTTGCCCTTTCCAAGCCACTCCCGAATGTTCTGTTCCTGTAAACGCGAAACCATACTTTTTTATGCAATTGTATGTATTTTTTGGATTTGAATCAAAAAAAAAGATCATTATTTTTGATTTGGGTAAAAAACCTGTTCCTTACTCCCCTAAATCTACCCTTCATGAAGTTCTTCCTCCTTTCATTTGTGGCCTTGGTGGTCGTTGCTGCCTCGTGCAAAAATTATAAACTCAAAAATGCCCCTTTTACTTTCTCCATCACCATACCGGATGGTTTAGGTGATGGCGTAGCCGACGGTCGCATCATCCTCATGTTTTCCAAAAATCCGGACAAAGAACCGAGGTTTGAGATCGAAGATGGCCCAAAAACCCAGCTGGCGTTTGGCAAAAATGTTGAAGGCTGGAAAAAAGGAGATAAAATCCAGTTTACCGGTGAGGAGTTTGGCTATCCGATTGAAAACATGAAAGACATTCCTCCCGGAGATTATTTCGTGCAGGTTTTGCTTCACAAATACGAAACCTTCAACCTTTCCAACGGTCATATCGTAAAGCTGCCCATGGACCGCGGAGAAGGCCAGCAATGGAATCTTGCGCCCGGAAACCTGTACAGCACACCTCAGAAAATAACCCTGGGCACCACAAACACTTTCAACATCGTACTTAATAAAAAAATACCGCCCATCGATCCTCCCAAAGACACCGAATGGGTCAAACACATCAGGATGCGGAGCAAGCTGTTGTCGGACTTTTGGGGCAGGGATATTTACCTGGGCGCACACGTTTTGCTGCCCAAAGACTGGAACAGCAAAACCTCTGTAAAATACCCTTTGGCCATCTTTCACGGGCACTTCTCGGCTGATCTGGGTGGTTTCAGAACTACGCCTCCCGACACGACCATGCCATGCGAATACAGTGAGCGGTTCAAACTGGATTGTTACAACAGGATCGAGCAACAGGAAGCCTACGATTTTTATAAAATCTGGTCAGGACCCGATTTTCCAAGGGTCATAGCCATCGAAATCCAGCATCCTACGCCCTATTACGATGATTCGTATGCCGTCAATTCCGCTGCGCAGGGACCCTATGGAGATGCCATTACCTATGAACTGATACCTTACATCGAACAGCAGTTTCGCGGTATTGGAAAGGGATGGGCCCGGTTTATGTACGGCGGCTCAACGGGTGGTTGGGAAGCACTTGCAGCACAGGTCTTTTACCCCGACGAATACAACGGTTGTTACGCCGCCTGTCCCGATCCCATTGATTTCAGGGCATATACCGTTGTTGACATCTACAAAGACAAAAATGCCTATTTTGTGGAGAGTGCCTTTAAAAAAACACCAAGACCCGGACAACGCGACTACCTGGGTCATGTGCGTGTAACCTTGCAGGAAGGCAATTACCGGGAATTGGTGCTTGGCGACAAGTGCCGGTCGGGACAACAATGGGACATTTGGGAAGCTACGTATTCACCTTTGAACAAGGACGGCTATCCGAAACGTTTGTGGGACAAACGTACGGGCGAAATTGATCCCGAAGTAGCCAATTACTGGAAAGAAAACTATGATTTGACCTACATCATGAAAAGAGACTGGTCAAAATTAGGCAACAAACTCAAGGGTAAAATCAGGATTTATTGCGGCGATATGGACAACTATTACTTAAACAATGCAGTTTACCTCACTGAAGAATTTCTTGAAAACACAACAGAACCCTACTACGATGGCGAGGTTGATTACGGCGACAGGGCTGAGCATTGCTGGAACGGTGACCATACGCAACCCAATGCCATTTCACGACTCAGGTACCACCGTTTTTTTATCCCGAAGTGGGTCAACGGACTTGAAAAATCAGCGCCAAAAGGAGCGAATTTGACCAGTTGGAAGTATTAATTTTTCAATTTTCACACCATGTCATCTTCCCAAATTATAGCACTCCTCGTTTTCCTGCTTTTCGTAGGAGCATTCGGTTGGTGGGTTTTTCCAAAAAAGAAAAATCGGAAAACAACCGTCTTTCGGAACGCCTGGCGCTCTATCCTCAAGGTGAACGTCGACTTTTACAACCAACTCCCGGCGCAGGAAAAAACCCGTTTTGAAGCGAGCATCCTGCAACTGCTGGACAATGTCCGGATCACCGGCGTGGGCATAGAAGTGGACGATACCGACCGAATGCTGGTGGCAGCAAGTGGGGTCATTCCGCTGTTCGGATTTCCAGGCTGGCATTACCGTTCCCTCAACGAAGTGTTGCTTTACGAAGGCACCTTCAACCAGGATTTTAAAACCCATGAAGCCGAAGATCGGAACATCCTCGGCATGGTTGGCGGAACCGGCATGACCGGCACCATGATCCTGTCTAAACCTGGGTTGCACCGGGCCTTTGGAGACCAGCATTCGAGCCATCATGTTGGAATTCATGAGTTTGTGCACCTGCTCGACCGGGCAGACGGCACCGCGGATGGCATCCCGGAAACCCTCCTCAAACAATCCTTTCTGATTCCCTGGGTAAAACTCATGCATCGAAAGATCAAAGAAATACGGGACGGAGATTCCAATATCAACCCTTATGGCAGCACCAACGAAGCGGAGTTTTTCAGCGTAGTGAGTGAATATTTTTTCCAACAACCTCACAAACTGGAGAAACACCACCCCAAATTGTATGCCATGCTGGAAAATATTTTCAGGCAGGATATGGATGGGGATAATACTATTGGCTGAACGATTGGGTTAAGCCGACAACCCCAGATTGTTGGAAAAGGTTATTGCCTATTTTCAAAATCTGAGGGAAAAGAAGGTTGAATAGCCAACATAACTGAAATTGCATTCCTATCGCGAGGTGCCCATCAGATTGATGAAAAACGTGTACTGTCAAGTGACGAGGTTCGGCAAGAGGCGCAAAAAATTCTTCGTAAAAAAAACTTTGATTGCGAATGAACTTAAAGCTTGTTCGGGACATGTCCTGAAATCTGCAAATCATTTTAATCCTGATTTATTTTTCCCCCAACCAAAATCTTTTTCCCTTCCCCCGTCGTTACCGCAAATACATACACCTCCCCACCGTCTTTCAATCCCAGTTTTTTGCGCACTGAATCGGCTGTGTCCGGAAAGTTGCGCACAGCCACATTGGCTTGTCCGCCGAGGATAACCGCAGCCACTGCTTTTTTGTCGTATTTCGTTACTGAGTTTATGCGGAAAACCCTGCCAGGCGCTTTCGGGTTCAACACGTCGGAGGTGTACAAGTGCGTATGGGCATGCAGTTTTTTCAGTCCAAACCGCACAGCAAACGTGTTGAAAGCGCCTGCTTTGAAAATGGTGGCAGGCGGTTCGTAGAGGTACGTTTGGGGCTCCGAGAGTTCGGCCGCCGCATGTTGTTCTTCTTTTCTAGAAAATACAAACTGAAACGGTGTTTTGCCTAAATTCACGGCCACGATGGGTATGTTTTCCAAAAAACCAGCATTTTTTTCAAGTAAAAAAAGCAGTTCCTTTACCTCATCGTCTACGGAGACCACCCACACCTTTTGCACCAATTCCAATTGCCGCATGGCCAGGGCGATGTCGAGCATGGGCGCTGTTTTGATCAAAACCCTATCGGCGCAAGCGAGCAGTTTGGTGCGCAGGTTGAGCACGTCGGGGGTGCAGTCCTCGAGCCGGAACACCCGTCCGCCTCGAGCATTGCGGCGTGCAGGGTCGAGGTAAATAAGGTCAAAACGCTGCATATTTTTTTCCAAAAAGGCACCAGCTTCGCCTTCCAGAACCTCCACGTTGGCGGCGCCCAAAACGGCGAAATTGTGGCGGGCCAGAGCTGCGAGTTGCGGATTTTGGTCGAGGTAAACCACGTTTTCAAAATGTTGGGAAAAGGCTTGCGCGTCGATGCCGAGTCCGCCGGTAAGATCCGCCATCGTTTTCCCCTGCACCAACGAGGCTTTAAAAGCTGCCGTAACGCCCGATGATGCCTGTTCGATGGACAACCGTGGCGGAAACCGCAGGGCCGTGTTGTACCACACCGGCGCTTTGTGGCGCAACTTTTGCAGCGCCTGGATTTGCGTCACCGCTTCGGCAACGGGCACGCCCGGGTAACGCGCTGCAGAGAGCAACAGGCGTTCGGGATGGGGATCGTTGAGGTGTTCGCGAATGAATTGTTCCATGATTTAAGCAGGCAGGAATTGTCATCCCAGCAAAGCGTGGGAACCAGGCAGCTGCCTGCTGCCCGCTAAACCCCGTAAAAATACCCGTTTTTAAAGCCTGCCACCCAAATATTGTCCAAACCGTGTAGCTTTGAACTCTTTTAATGCATCGACCGTTTTACATTCGGTGTTTTTAATCCTTCAACACAACGGCATGCTTCAATAAATCCGTTTTTTTCAGCCATTTTTTTCATGAAAAACATCCTTTGTCTGCTTCTTGTGTGGAGCAGTTTGTTTACCACCGGTCTTTTTGGCCAAACAGAACTCCTGCAATCGCTTGAAGGAGAAGCCAAAGCGGCTTCCGGAGTCGCACGTGTTGAAAAGTACATCGCGCTTTCGGAAGCGTACATGCAAGTAGGCGATTTCAGCAAAGCGCACAACGCCGCATCCGAAGCGGAGGACTTTGCCAAACGAATGAAAACCCCCGAGCTTCGTGCCGTAGCCCTCAATCTACAAGGCAAAGCCCTTATGGCTTCCGGCAAACGCGGCGCTTTCGGTGGCGGTAAACCTGCGCCACGTTTCGAACAGAGTTACGAGATCCTCAAACAAATCCGCAGCGGAAACAAAGCGTTGATGCTCGATAACCTGCAAAACCTGCGCACGCTGGCTGCCAAGTCCGGCAAAAGCAGCGAAGTCGCCGAAATAGACGGACGAATCGCCAAACTCGAAGGCCGCAGTCCAGAGCCGCCAGGCTCCGAATCCAATCCGCTGCCTCCCGGACTGGAAGAGCAGATCAACCGGCTCGCTGGACAAAATTCTGATTTTGCCAAACAACTTGAAAAACTTCAGGTCGGAAACAACAAATCTGCCACACCCGATCAGGCCAACAAATACCGCGAAATGCAAATGCAACTCGCGCAAAGTATGGCCCGCATCGATGAGATGTCGAACGAACAAATGCAGGACGCACTTTTCATCGCCGAACAGCGTACAATGCTTGATTCGCTGATGTTTCAAACCATTTCCGACTCGCTTTCCCTGACCATTTATGAAAGCAACCTAAAAGTAGCCGAGAGCACCCGCAAGTTCAACATTGCAGCCATGATCGCTTTGTTGCTGCTTACCGGCGGCTCTTTTTTCAGCTATTTTAGAGCCCGGCAAAACGCCAAAATCCTGGAAGCCAAAAACAAAATCATCCGTGAGGAACAACAGCGCTCCGACAACCTCCTGCTCAACATCCTGCCCGCACTTGTGGCCGATGAGTTGAAAAAACTGGGCCGCACCAACGCCCGGTATTTTGAAGATGTATGTGTTTTGTTCGCCGACTTCGTGGGCTTTTCCAAAATTGCCGAAAAACTTACGCCGCAGCAACTCGTCACCGAACTGGATACCTGCTTCCAGGCTTTCGACCAGATCATGGCCAAATACAGCCTGGAAAAAATCAAAACCATCGGCGACGCCTACATGGTGGCCGGAGGTTTGGCCGACGGCGACGGCAACAAACTGCGCGATATGATTGCAGCAGCACGCGACATGCAAATGTGGTTGCACGATTGGAACATCGAACGCGATAAAAAAGGACTTCCCCGCTTCGATGCGCGCATCGGCATCCACCGCGGCCCAGTTGTAGCCGGTGTGGTAGGCTCAAAAAAATTCGCGTTCGACATCTGGGGCGACACCGTGAACATCGCCGCACGCATAGAACAAGCCAGCGAAGGTGGTAAAATCAACATATCCGGCGAAGTGTACAACATCATCAAAGGCGATTTTCCCTGCCACTACCGAGGCAAAATCGCCGCCAAAAACAAAGGTGAAATCGACATGTATTTCGTGGAAAATTAAGAGGATGGAAGTAAAAACGGATTTAAACCTGCGCATGGTAATTTTGTCCAAGCAAAAAACAAACACGACCATGCGACTCATTTTACTCCTGCTTTTCCCCATCGCCTTACAGGCCCAACTTTATTTCCCACCCAAAACCGGCAATACCTGGGCCACGGAAGATCCCGCTGCACTCGGGTTTTGTCCCGACCGCATCGACAGCCTTTACACTTTTCTCGAAAACAACAACACCAAATCCTTCATCCTGCTGCACGACGGCAAGATCGTTTTGGAAAAATATTTCGGCACGTATACCCAGGATTCCATTTGGTATTGGGCCTCGGCCGGCAAATCCGCCTCGGCATTCCTGGTCGGTCAGGCACAGGAAGCCGGATTGATCGACATCCACGAACCAACGAGCACCTATTTGGGTACGGGCTGGACGAGCCTTACGCCCGACAAGGAGCAACTCATCACGCCCTGGCACCAACTCTCGATGACCAGCGGCCTCGACGATGGATTGGCCGACGACAACTGCACCGACCCCGCCTGCCTGCTCTACCTGGCCGATGCAGGTACACGCTGGGCTTACCACAATGGGGTGTACCATCTTCTACACGATGTGATTGAAGAAGCCAGCGGACAATCGCTCAACCTGTTTACCAAACAAAAGCTGCTCGACCCTACGGGCATGAAAGGTTTGTGGTTCGACCACATCCTGTACGGCCGTGCACGCGACATGGCGCGTTACGGGCTGCTCAACCTCGCAGGCGGTGTATGGGATGGCGATACACTTTTGCACGACCAGGATTACTTTGCCGCCATGAGTCAACCCTCCCAAAGCATCAATCCGGCTTACGGTTACCTGTGGTGGCTGAATGGTCAGGACACCTTCATGCTGCCCACTTTGCAACTGCGTTTTCCCGGCAAACTTATCCCGAATGCGCCCGACGACATGTATTCAGCCCTGGGGAAAAACGATCAAAAAATTCATGTTGTGCCTTCCAAAGGCTGGGCGGTGGTGCGCCAGGGCAATGCTTCCAATTATGTAGGTCCGGGCGGTGGCAACGTTCCCATTGTATTCGACAACCAGTTGTGGGCGCTGTTGAATGATTTGGATTGTGGATCGGTGGCGGTGAGCCACGTTGAGACGCCGGAGGTGCGGGTTTGGCCTAACCCATCGAGCCAAGGCTGGACGCTGAGGTTGCCGGATGGTGCTGAACGGCTGGAATTGTGGGATGGGATGGGAAGGAAAGTATGGTCGGGCAACAACATGCCCACAGGTGCTTTTTTTGGTCCGGGAAAAAACTTGAATGCAGGCGTGTACCGTCTAGTTGTTTTTCATGCCTCCGGCAAAACACAAAACATGATTTTGCAAAGCTTTTAAAATCCGCTACTTTCATCTTATTTTTACGAACATACATCGATTTTCCAACCAAACATGCGTACTGGTAACGATGTTTAAACCCTGAACTTTAACCCCTCAGGAAAAATACGTTATGCACAACTTCGTTACCGGCGCCAACGGTTGGATTCACCTGCTGGCTTCCATTCTTGCCCTCGCAACCGGCGCCATGGTACTCGCCGCCACCAAAGGCACCCAAAAACACAAACAAACCGGCTACGTGTATGCTGCTTCCATGGTGGTTGTGAACGTGACCGCATTTATGATTTACAGGTTGTTTGGCGGTTTCGGCATTTTTCATGCCTTGGCTATTGTGAGCGGTTTGACGCTGGTTGGCGGATTGTACCCGCTTTATTCCAAAAAAGGCAACTATTTAATCACCCATTTCAGTTTTATGTACTGGAGTGTGATCGGTCTTTACGGCGCGCTGGTCGCTGAGGTATTTTCACGTTTGCCCCGTATGGTACTGGACGCAGACGGGCGGCCCATGACGATCTTTTACCAATTCATCGGCATCGGCACGGCCATGGTGATGGGTGCGGGTGTGTATGGGTTTATAAAATACCGGCCGGTTTGGACAAAGCAGTTTGGGGAAAATGTAAAAACAAGCTCTTAACTTCAGCAACAATGGATCCACATAAAACCACCATCATCGCCCAAACCACCAACTGGATCAAATCCGTGGTCATCGGTTGCAACTTTTGCCCATTCGCCGCCAAAGCAGTGCAACTCAAAAGCATCCGTTACGTGGTGTTGCCCGATGCTACCACGGAAAGCGCCCTGGAGTCGTTTTTCGACGAATTGCGCTTTCTCGACCAAACAAAAAACATCGAAACAACCCTCCTCATTTTTCCCAACAATTTTTTAGATTTTGAAGAATACCTCGACCTCGTTACCCTGGCCGAACACCTTTCCAGAGACCACGATTACGAAGGCATTTACCAGGTTGCCAGTTTCCATCCCGACTATTGTTTCCAAGACGCCAATCCCGACGATCCGGCCAATTACACCAACCGTTCCATTTATCCCATGCTGCACTTGTTGAGGGAAGACAGCATAACCAATGCTATTGAACATTACCCCGATCCGGAAGGCATTCCGCAGCGCAACATCGATTTTGCGCGGAAAAAAGGTTTGAATTACATGCAATTGTTGCGGGCAAGTTGTTTGGAAATCCCAGGAGATGGTATTTGAATTGAAGTAAAGCAATGTTAAAAAATAAACCAAAGGAAACCAATCTTACATGCGCTTGCTCCTCGTGTTTTTGTTGTTGATAGCCTTTAATGCCGCCGCCCAGGCGCCTTTTTACGAACGTGTGGAAGGGCTGTCTACCCGCATGCAGCGAAACCTGGAAAAAGAGTTCAAACGGTTGGTTGGGGAACAGGTTTCCCGTCCAACAAATCATGCCGATGGCGCCGTCGTTTACGTCACCCAACCCGAATTTGAACCATACACTCTGGCCATCACCAACTACCTGGGACCGGGCGAAAAGCAGTTGCGCATCATGCGTTTTTTGGCGCTGCCCGATTACGACGCCCTGGCGACCATGCTCGACAAAGAGCCCGGCGACAGCACCCTGCTCCGCGTGCCCTTATTTCTCAACAACCGCATTTTTCAAACTTTTCCTTCAAACATACTGAAACACAAGGCCTCCGTGACCATGGTGACCGGACCTGACCATAGGTACAATTACACCGGCGGCTGGTTAGAATTGTCGGCTGAGGGCATGACCGCCCGTGCCAGCACCGACCTGGAAACCCTGCGCAGTTACCTTTACGAACGTCCGCAGCCCCACGGAGAAACAACCGTGTTATCGCTGCTCAACAACGATGGTGTAAACGCCGTTTTCCAGTCCGCTTTCGACGATTTCAAAACCGTGCGCACGATAGACCATATTGAAAAAGCCATTCAAAAAAGCGACAAAAAACGAATCATCCTGATCGGTTATGTGGAAAATCACCTTGTAGACGGCGTATTGCTCGTGCGCTACCGCAAAAACGGCGAATACAGCTACAAGATCAAAGCGAAGGAATTGCAAACGGTCGGGCAACTGAGTGAAAAAGAAATCATGCTTTGGGGCGTACAATACGCCGACAAACCGGAGGAAAAAATCGGTGATGACACCCTGAACGAAGAACTCACAATACTTAAAAAAGCCTTGGAAAACATCCATCCCGGTACGGTGATGGAAGGCACCTTACCCGACAACGCAACCGTTCAAATCGAAAGCAAAACCGTTGATTTTCAAACATTTATGGTTGCAAATGCACCGCGTCACCGCTGGGTTTTGTTGTCGGTAACGCCTCAAAAACCGTTGGTTTTGCGTGTGGCTCAGGGTTACAACAGCTATTTGTGGATGGGTTTGCTCGCTATGCTGGGCGTGGTGGTGTGCGCTGCGCGAAAACGCAAACGCACGTTGCAGTGGCTCGTAGTTGCGTTGATGGTGTTGGCGCTGATGGTTTGGGGTGTGTCGGAGGGTTTGGTTTGGGTGATGGAAAGGGGGATTTAGTCGGTATATTTAGGCTTAAGCAACCTCAATTTACCATCCACATCAAAAGAAAGAATGGTTTGGTCCGGTTCGTAAGAAAGTACTGCTTGAATTTCCTGTTTTCCGGGCATGGAGAGGCGCATGGTCTGGCAATTGTTATCGGGATTAACCAATACAACCCTATTTTTCCGGGCATCGTTTGTGGTCGAATCCATTCCTACAAAACACATATCCCCATCCAACAAACCTCCGTAAGTATTAATGCTTAAACCCCACGAGAGCGGACGTTCCCGCTCTCCGGTTTCAGCATTGTAAATGGAACTTAATTCCAAACCGAAAATAAAGCTGGCTTGCAGAAGATATCCGTCAACGGGTTTGACGGCGCCATGAACCATCCACGACGATGCCCCCTTTTCCAGGTCGATGCGCTCCAATCCTCCAGGGCTGGTGTAGCTGCCCATAAGAACTGCAAAACAGAAACGGTCATTGTCGGGCATCAGGGTGAGCCTTTGGTTTCCCGACAATGCAATATTTCGTACCACGGATTGTTGCCCGATGCTGTATACAACAACGTTAGATTTTTTGGTTGTGTCTTCCACCAGCAGCGCTATGGCGGGACCAAAGGGCGCATCGGGCAAATAAATCGGTTGTCCAACGGTTAAAACATTGTTGGTTGTTACCCATTGGTTTAGGGCAACCATTTCCAAAGCGTTGCTGGCATTCAAATCATACAACCAGACGGAGGTTGCCGGATCGGATTCGTTTTTCAAAACCAACGGTAAATGGCTGCCTGTAAGGTTGAAATCCCTGTTTCCAAAAACGGTACCTGGGGGCGTTTCGAAAAGTTTTACCCAAGTCTTATTATCCCCATCCAGCATCCAAAGCCGGTTGTCCGAAGTTGCGAGATAGGTATTTTCATCATCATCGGGATTCCTGATTTGCAATGTAACGCCTGCAGGATTTTCCACATAAAAAGTCGTTTGGTCGACCATGTTAACACCAAAAGCCTTCCCATTGCTTGTAAACCACGCGGCATCACCCAGCATGCGCAGGTTGGATACCGTTTTGTCCCAGGCAATGCGCGGCGGACCAATTTCTTCCAGGCGTGTATATTTTACATAACACAAAGGTTCGCCGTCCTTTTGGCACCGGGCGAAGAGCAGGAGCACCAGGGGTAAAAGAAGCAGGTGTGAGGTTTTCATAGGTTTTGGTTTTTTGACAAAAATATATTCATTGGTCTAAAAACACAATGAATTACAACCTTGGTTTGGTCGTGGCAAGACAGATGACTGTTTCAGCTTAAAATCCATTGGCCAATAAAAATGGGGCATCCGATTTTTTATTAGGCTACTTTATCAACGGGTATCTTAAAATATTCCTTGGTTGCTTTTCGCCCCGATTCAATCAATTTATCGATCATTTCTTTGGATGTATTGAAATCGGTTCCGCTCACCCCCAGGTCGTCGATGAACACCGTTCGGAGCTTATCGTCGGGGTGCAAATGTCTGGAATTGGCGTTTTCCATCAAAAAACTGGCCATGGCGATGGCGAAAGACCTCAGGGACTTGATTTTTGTAAACTTCGGATTGAACTCTCCGTCATCGGGTACCAGGTCATGCTGTTCGAGGTAAAAACCAAGGGTGAGCGGGTTGCGTAAGTACTCCTCGTCGCCGTTGGGATCATTGATGATGGTATCAAAAACATCGATGGGGTAAATCCAGCACAGGCCACCGTCGACGTGGTATTCCCCGTCTATTTGTATGGGTTCAAAAATGACCGGGATACTCATGGAGGCGCGCACGGCTTTCCAGATGGGCAAATTGGGCGTCCGTTTGTTGTCGAAAATGTGCGGATTTTGGCGCGTCAGGTTCGAAGATACCACCGTTAATTGTTTGAACTTACTACCCGGCACGGCCGCCATTTCAGTCAGTTGAGCAAACGTCAGTTCGGGATCGCCAGCAAAGCGTTTGATGTAATCCTTTAGGATAGAAACGAATTTATCGCCGGTATGGATACCGTATTTGAAATAGGCCCGATAGGCATCGCCAAAGACCCAGCCTTTGTCGTAAATAAATTCGCGGAATTGAGAATGGCGAATGGATTCTTCCAGTCCTTTGTTGCCGGCGCCGCAAGCCAGCAGTGCTGCGGTAATGGAACCGGCCGATGTTCCGGCCACCCGTTTTACGCCATTAAACAAACCAATTTGATCCAGAACATCCACGCAGCCCGCATAAGCAGCGCCCTTGGTGCCGCCGCCTTCAAACACCAGGTTTTCAATGATAACCTTAGATAAATCCATAACAATGACTGTTGTTTAATGGTTAGAATTAAACAGATGAGGTTAAAACTTAGAAGCAGGTTAAAAATTCAATAACCCGGTCCGGTACGCAAATCCGAAGGCGCTGCGCGGAAATAATTGTAGTTGTACTCTTTCTGAATGTTGTCGGCAGTCCAAACGCGGTCTAGCGCCAGAAGGTCTTCCTGCAATTGCACAAAAACCTTGGCCATGTTGTCTTTGTATTTCTCGCTCACACCGTCGAGCAGGTAGGTATAAGTCTCTCCATCTTTGCCCACCAGCAAAGTGAATCGGGCGCAAGCTGGTGCGAGTCCCACACAAATGAGCGAACGCCATTCGTCCACTCCTGGTGTTCCGCCGTCTTTGGGTATCTGGGAGGAGCTGATGCGCGGATCCATGGCGGCATTGATGCCGGTTGTGCCGTACACCTGGTGACGTACCACGAGGTGGTGGATTGTGTCGGAAGCCCAGCGTGAAACACCGGCTTTGGTCTGAAACTGCTCGTAACGTGCCGGCAGCCCGCGCAGAATTACCTCGTTTAGGCCCCTGTACACATCCTGAAGGTATGGGTCGTTTTGCACTGCGGTATCGTCGGGGTAGATGATGTCCATCAGGTCGTCGGTGTATTTTTTCCAGATTGCGACGTATTCCAATTCCCAGTTGATGCAGGCATTCGGCAGTGTTTTGCCGTTTTTCATGGTCATGATGGACTTGCGTAGTTCGAATTGCTCATCTTCTCCATATTCGAAGCTGTGGTACGAATCGTTCAGGTGGTTGATCAGGCTGTCGTGGGTGGTCGCAAAGACCTGGCTGAATACGGCGCCCTCCTGTATGAGGTGTTCGGTGGTGAGTTCTTCGGCAAGTTCGTGGGAAAATAGGTGCAGATACATAAAGGTGCGGAATGGATGGGCAAACTGTCCCTGCGCATCGAAGGCATTGTGGAACACGACCTCCAGCAGGTTGTAAGTCATATGGATTTCCGCGAGGTGTTTGCCGCTTATTACTTGGAAATACATGGAAGCAAGGATCAGGCTTTCGGCATTGCGGAACGTGGCGTCCATGGGATTTGCCAACACTTCCTCCTCCGTACGCGGGGCAATGACGGAAATGAGTTCCAGTTTTTCCGTCTCGCTGTTTACAAAAAAATAAGCCACGCCGCCGTACGGCTCGTAATCGGCTTTGGTATGGTATTTTTCAAGGAAACTAAAATCCATCGACAGGATGCCTTCGCCGCGGTCGGGCGCAGGGCGCAAAAACGTGTTTGCAATACCCGATTCGGCGAGGAAAGCCAGCAACTGGCCTTTTTTAAAGGAATCGATGGCAGTTTCCGGCGTTTTTTTCAGTTGTGGTATTGGCAGAGTGAGTCCGAAAAGTTTCTTCAAAAAAAGCTGCGGGTATATGTCGGCGCCGTTGCTCCAGCGGTTCATACGCGGTTTTTGGCTCAAAGGGGTGTTGACATCGGCCTGGGGAAAAAAGTGGTCCATCATGGCAATCACCGTGAACGTTTTTTTCACCTTTACCACCAAAGTGCCGAATGCTGTCACATTACCTTCGATCCTTTGCACCGCCGGTATGCTAAGCCCTTCAGGCAAAAATTCTGGGTGCTGAAGGTAATACGGCTCCAGACTGGCGGGCTCCGGAGAGCCCTTTTTGTAAATTTCGCTCAAGCTCAGAGGTTTGGGAAAACGTTTTGCACTGATCAATAGGAAATACTGTAACGACCAAATCGCGTTGCTTGCACCTGCGCGCCAGTTGTTGTAGGTCATGGGCGACGACTTCATGGTAAACATAAACCCGGCCAGACAAGCAACGACCAGACCCCACAATAGCAGGGAGCCGGCGGGAACCACCGGCGCCACTTGGTGTGAAAAACTGGCATTGGCGTTCGTGGCATAAAGGATGGCATAAAAAGCCAACAAACCGGAGAAAGTGCTGAGCACGTGAAAACCGGTGCTTTTTAACGGCGTGGCGGTACCGACAATGAATGCCAACGCTTGGCATACTGCCTGAAGCAGCAGAAACAGCATAACCCAATGTCCGCCAGCTTGCGGTCCGTACACCAGTACCAAGATGAACTGGGCTGCCTGCGTGGCCAGGATGACCAACGGCAATGCCGCAGCGCCGCCGAAAAACAAGGCTACACCCATGGCAAAACAAGCAAATGCCGCCACAAACAACATGGCTAAACGCACATCCGGATTGGGGATGGTCATGCAACAAACAAAAAAGAACAAGGAGGCAACCACAGGCGCCAGGTTCAGGAACCGTATCTTTTGGATAAAACGCGCAAACCTGTTGTAGTTCTCCTGGTAAGCGTGGCCCGTGAGCAACAAACCAAGTTCAAATACCCACCCCAGCGTACCGCCAAAAATGGTGAAAATGAAAGGAATTCTTACCCACCAAGGCTGCCCGTCGAGTTGCCTAAGGATGTACAAGCTCAGTCCGGACATAAGGATCAGGCTTAGGATGGAAAGCAGCGAAGCGCCGACCGAAAATACAGGCGGCGTCGGGACCTCAAAACGGATGTCCTCAATGCTTAGGTTGGGAATTAAAGGTTGCTGATGTTTGGAGCTAAAATGTCTTTCAGCTCCAACAGGGCTACGGGTAGTTGCTTCCATTGCGTTGGTTTTTCAATAGGAATTTATTAAAGTATGGCAACAGCTTTGACTGAAATTGCTTGTCTCAACAGCGATTCCCGAAAAAGCTACAGAACGCTGTTGAATCAATAATGGGGAATTATTGCAAAATTTCCAACAACGTATTGTAATGATTGGCAAACATAATTTATTATTTCATTTATCCATGCAGTTTGCTATATTTAAATTTTAGCCTGCGTAATTTCTACGGAAAAGGAAATGTTGCACCGTGAATCACATCAAAAATGCCGCGATATGGGCAAC
>JBBSDH010000031.1:0-26835 GCA_038249605.1 Chitinophagales bacterium
AGTCATCCCTATACTGGGTTGACTCCTCTTTAAACTTTAAACTTTAAACTTTAAACTTTAAACTTTAAACTTTAAACTTTAAACTTTAAACTTTAAACTTCAAACTTCAAACTTCAAACTTTAAACTGCTCAAAGCCCGCCGTCGAAGTTGTTTTGCCTGTAGGGCAATTTGAGGAACTCGAGGCTGGAGCCGGGCGTAACATTGATGCTGAACATGTAGGTGCCACGTTGCGGCTGCCACGCCAAACTGAGTTCCCAGCAGTGCAGGTTGCGCGACAACCCGATGTCGGGATAAACCAGCGATTTGGACTGGAAATCGTAACTGATGTTGTTCACGTTGAACCGCCATTTGGAGGTAAGCGGAATGGACCCACCGAGGGAAATGCCATTGCTGGCGATCACAAGGCTGTCGCGGTTGGTACCGTTTATGAGTTGTTGGGCAAAGGAGAAGTTGTGGCTTACGCGAAAATCGTTGAATAGGCTGAGCAAATCGTCCGATCCTTGTGCTACGGCCGGGGAGGAATCATCACTTTTGCCGCTGAGCATGCCCCGAATCTGGGCTACGTTGAACCCGGTATTGAACTGCATGCGGAAGTCGGCCAACCGCACCAGTCTTCCCTTTTCATTCACCATGTATTGGTTTGTGCGTCGTCCTCTGGAATCGAGCACATAAGGGTCGAAAGCGGCGTTCCAGGTGATGTTGAGGATGCCTTTGAAAAACCGGAACACACTGCCCGTAGTAATGGGGCTCCAGCGAAGGGAGTCGGCGGTGAGACTGTACGTTCCGTTGAAAGACAAGTTATCAAAGATGCGGATTTTCCTGTCAGAGGTATCCCTACGAACTTTGATTTCAAAAATATTGCCCAAAGTGTACGAAAGTGCTACGTTTCGCGGCGAAAAGCTGGGTCTGCCGAAGATGCCGTCGTCGAAAATACCATAACGTACAGTATCGTTTCTCGACGGCCGCAGATCGGTTTCTACAAACCGGAAATAATCGTAACGTGGCGAGGTGAAATCGGGTCCTACACCGATTGACATGCTCGGTTTCATGGTGTGCCGGAAACCGCGAAACCACCCATTTTTAAACTGTTGCGTATTGAAAAGTGCCGTACCCACCGAGATGCCGGCGTTGTAGGTACGGAACGATTTGAAGCCCCAGTTGCGCAGGGTGGTATCTACACCCCATTGGGTATTCAAACTGTCGATGTACACAATGCCTTCGTCGGTGGTATCGTAAACGTACCGGATTTCGTCGAGAAGCTGTTTGTCGATGGTGTAGGGGTACCAGTTTTCTTCGTAAGTCACCCTAGGCGCCACGTTGATGTATTTGAAAAGTTTGAGGTTGATGTCGGAGTTGACCGCATGCTGGATGCCCATGCGTGCACTTTCCAACGTTCGCCGGGTAAACAACAGCGTATCCACTGTATTGAGCGTATTTTGCAACTTTCCCGCATAAGTCAGCGAAAACTTCTCATACCATTTTTCCGCACCCAACGGCTCTTTGCGTTTGAAGGGAAAAATGCGCTGCACGTTGAAATTGACATTGGGCAGACTGATGGTCATCTCGCGGGTTTGGTTGTTTTGCGAGTGCGACATGCCAGCGTTGAACTGGTAAGGTTTACCGGGAAAAAGTTTGGAGTAGTTGATGTTCGAGCTCAGTGAGTTTTGATAAACGCTTTGGTAATCGTTCTGGTTGCGGTTTTGGTCCCGGTTGGTTTGAATGTTGACCGAACCGCCGAACCGCCTAGTGGGGTGCGCCTTGGGGTCCTGTTGGTGCGACCAGGTGATGCCGTAGGATTTCGCGGAAACTTTTTGCGCCATGGCATTTTCGCTTACGCGGTTGTTGTAGCGCAACTCAAAATTGCCCGATTGTTTGTAGCGCTGGTTGTAACGCAGGGTACCAGTGGCACCAAACGAACCGCTTACAAAGACACTGAAACGCATGGCAGCATCCATGTGATCGTTGATGGGTTGGTACCAGCCCCAGTCCTTGATGCCCAGGCCCTCGGCCTCCCTGAACTCGAAGTCGCGCGGTATGATCAAACCGGCTTGGCGGGTTTTGGTGATGGGGAAAAAGCCAAAAGGCAAAATCAAAGGTGTGGGTACACCAGCAATTTCAAGGTTCGACAAACCTGTGATCACCATTTTGTTGGGAATAACTTTCAGTTTGCTGGCCCGTATGCCAAAGTGAGGCTCGTGTAAGTCGCAACTGGTCACCAAGGCATTGTAGTTGTACACCACGTTTTGGGCCGCGTCGGCACTGTCACCCGAAGCGGAACCGATAAACTTGGCGCGTTGCCCCAGCACGTAAAGGTCTTCCTGCTTGGTCCGTGCTTCGTAGATGATGCCTTTTTGGGTTTTGAAATTGTACCGAAACCTGGCAGCGTCAAATTCCTGCTCGCCATCTTTAAAATGTGGTAGTCCGGCAAGTTTTCCGGTGGTATCGGGAAATTCCTGGGCGCTTATTTCGTTTTTACTGTAATCGAGCAAGATGTAACCTGCGGTTACATCCAACGACGTATACTTAACAAAAGCTTTTCCGTAGAGGTGCAACTGTTTCTGCGTTACATCAAACCACATGGAATCTTGGGCGCCGTAATCAACCGTGGATTCGATGCCTTCCGAAGAAATTTTTACAGCACTGAGGTCTACGGTTACCGAATCGGTAAAAACAGGTGGCGGCAAGGTATCCGGAGGTGGTAAAACCGGGATAGGATTTTGAGCTACCAAGGCGGTGCAGCACAGCCATGCAATAATTTGCAGGAAAAACCGATATTTGCACATGAAATCAGACGCCGTGTTGCCCACTGGAAACCGAACTGTTTAAACAACTATGAAACTAAAGTACGCCCTACAAACGCTGATTGCCGTTGCGTTGTGGCTTTTTTTACAAAACTTTAACGTCTCGACCCGCTGGCCAACGCCGGCCAAAGACCCATCGGGCGGCAAAAGTACTTACAAAATCAAAAAAATTGTGCTTGACGCCGGACATGGTGGCAAAGATCCTGGTTGCCTCGGAGCCGTATCACGTGAAAAACACAACGCACTGGCCATCGTACTTAACCTCGGAGACCGCATCAAAAAAGCTTTCCCCGAAGTTGAAGTCATTTACACCCGCGATAAGGACGTTTTTATTGAACTCAACGAACGCGCCGCCATCGCCAACCGTAACAACGCAGATTTGTTTGTCAGCGTACATTGCAATGCAGTGAGTTCGCCCAGCATACACGGCGCTGAAACCTATGTGATGGGCCTGCACACTGCACAGCACAACCTAGACGTAGCCAAACGCGAAAATGCTTCCATTTACCTCGAAGACAACTACCAGCAGAAATACGAAGGCTACGATCCCAACAGCCCTGAAAGCCACATCCTGAGCAGCCTTTGGCAAAGTGCCTACCTCGAACAAAGCATTCTTTTTGCAAGTCTGGTGCAACAATATGCAAAAAGTATCGGTGGCAGAGCTGATAAAGGCGTCAAACAAGCCGGTTTTATCGTGTTGAAAGAAACAGCAATGCCTGCAGTTCTGTTTGAGACCGGCTTTTTAACTAACCGGTCTGAAGAGCAATTCATCGCTTCTGAAGAAGGTCAGAACCAAATGGCTCAGGCTATTTTTGTAGCTTTTACCCAGTACAAAAATCAAATGGAAGGAAGCAAAGCTACTGCAACGGTACCCGCCAAGCCAGCAACGACTGCGCCACCCGCCAAACCTGACCCCAAACCTACAACCGTGTCGGCGCCCATCAAAGGCGCTTTTCGAATCCATTTGCTCGACTGGCCCTCAAGGCTCGATCTCAAGAGCGGACAACTGGCCTTGCTGTTGGATGTTAAAGAAGAAAAAGTGGACAAACAGTATCGCTATTTTGTTGGTAGTTTTACCACACGGACTGAAGCGGAAAAAGAGCTTGCCGAAATCAAAAATTTAGGATTCCGCACTGCCTCTGTAGTGCCTATACCTTAAGACCGGCTAAAAAACAAACAACTATTAATGTTAAAACTCAGCAACGAAACAAAAATCGGCATTCTGGCCGTTGTCGCCTTGGGCCTGGCCATTTGGGGGTTTAAATTTCTCAAAGGGATCGACATGCTCAGCCGTTCGCAAACTTTTTACGTGCGGTATGACAACGTCGACCAACTCAGGCCCTCCAGTCCGGTTTTCATCAACGGACTTCAGGTAGGCACCGTGAAAGACCTTTCTGTGGACCCCGATGACGACAAAACCATCATCGCCACACTCAACATCGAATCGGGACTCGACATTCCCAAAGACACCAAAGCAACCATCATCGGTCTTACCCTTATGGGCGGCAAAGCCGTCGAACTGGTTATTTCCACACCCTGTAGCGGCAATGACTGTGCAGAAAGCGGCGATTTCCTCATCGGCGCAAACAAAGGTTTCCTCGAAACCGTCATAGGAGCTCCAAATGAACTCGACGCGTACACCGATCGTCTTGGCCAAAGCCTTACCACATTGTACGACTCCATAGCCGATCCCAACGACCCGCAAGGCTTCGGCCGTACCCTCGTATCTCTGGAAGCATCAATGGCAAATCTGGCCATCATGAGCGCTAAAATCAACCGCCTGCTCGAGGCATCCACAGCTGGCATCAATTCCACCGTACGCAGCAGCGCAGAAATTACCAAAGCACTGAGCGAAAGCAGGGAAGACCTTAAAAAAACGTTCAACAACCTCGCAGCAGTAAGCGAACAACTGAAAAACGCCAATCTGGACCAAAGTGCAGGCAGGGCAACAGCAGCCATAGATTCGGTGGCCGTTGCCATCGCCGACCTGCGCAATACCCTCAGCACAACCCAACACACCATGATGCGTGTGGATACACTCGCCGGACGCCTTATCGAAGGCGAAGGAATGGCCGGACAATTGCTCACCGACAAGGTACTGTACGAAAACCTTGTGCGCTCTACCCACCACATGCACTTGCTGTTGCAAGACCTCCGACTGCACCCCAGCCGGTACAACACCGTTAGGGTTAAACTTTTGGGAAAAAACAAACAACCCTACGAATCGCCTCTCAATGATCCGGCATACCAAATGCTTATCGACAGTTTGGAGCGCGACTACTACAACAAAATCAAACAATGACCTGGATTTTTGGGATTTTGAGATTGGGATTTAGATCCCACGCTACGCAGGGAGGACAAATAGGATGGGGAAGATTGGATTGGATTTTTTTTGGATTGGATTATTGATAATTGGATTGAGCGATGGTTCCATGCACCGGTTCATCCAATCCAATCAAAAATCCAACCCATCAAAAATCCAATCCAATCAAAAATCCAATCCATCAAAAATCCAATCCATCAAAAATCCAATCCATCAAAAATCCAATCCAATCTTCCCAAATCCCCAAATCCCTCTAAAATCCCAATCTCAAAATCCCAAAAATCCAGGTTAAGACAATGAAGCCCATACGCCTGCTTTACGAAGAACATGGCGCCGAAGCTTATTACCAAAGCCTGGGCGATACGTATGAAAATCCGCATTTCCCTGAGATAGCGTCTTTGGTACGGCGCAACCTGCACCGCATCGACACCAGCAGCATTTTGGATTTTGCAGCAGGCGGAGGAGAGGTTACCAAGGTGCTTTTGGATGCCGGCGTGCAAAACATCACCGGCGCTGATCCTTTCACTGGAACATTGTTTGAAAAAAATACCGGACTGATTTGCGAACCATGGTCATTTGCCGACGTTGTACGCGTAGGGCTTCCTGCAACGTACAGTGCCGTGATCAGTTCTTTTGCATTGCACCTTTGTCCTGCTTCATCGCTTTTCCCGCTTTGCTGGAACCTGCTCGATGCCTCGCCGTTGCTTGTGATGATCACGCCGCACAAACGACCTGAGTTGGAGCTTTTGGCAGGAATTCGATTGGTTTGGGAAGATGATGTATTGACGCCCAGAGGCAAAAAAGTGCGTATGAAAGCTTACGAAAAAGATCTTTAAACTCCCTTATTCATCCTGATAAACATTACAAATTATGGCAACATTCCAACGCACTGCAACCGCCGTTTGGCAAGGTACCGGCCTCGAAGGCAAAGGCACCCTCAACGGTCCAAGTGGACTTTTCAACGACACCCCCTATTCTTTCAAAGAACGTTTTCAAAATGAAGATGGCAAAGCAGGCACCAATCCTGAAGAACTGATCGCTGCAGCACATGCTGGATGCTTTGCCATGGCCTTGAGCTTCCAACTTGCAGGGGCAGGTTTCACCGCCGATGAGTTGCACTGCAAAGCGCACATTGACATGGACAACAGCAGCGGCGGCTGGGCATTTGTAAAAATAACCCTCGACCTGGAGGCCAAAATACCGGGCATCGACAACGATAAGTTCCAGGAACTGGCCAATGCCGCCAAAGGTGGCTGTCCGGTGAGCAAAGCACTGTCCGCTCTGCCCATCGAACTGAAAGCCAAACTTGTTTAACAACCTTTCCGGATAAACAAAAAAGCCCGTTTCACTTTACAGCGAAACGGGCATTTGTTTTTCATTTGGTCTGTGTGAATCATACAGGGCGCCCAGATGGGATTTCGAACAGGGCACGTGGACAAAATTCAGGGATTACAATGCCCGGGTGAGAAGGCAAAAAAGTAAGGGTTTTAGGCAACTCGGGTGATTTGGGGTCAATCCGGGCTTTATTGAGGTCAAACAAACAAAAATTGGTTTTTCGGGATTAAAATGGGGTTGGAATTCAAAAAATGGTTTTTCGGGATTAAAATGGGGTTTGGTTCATTGGGGGTTGGTTGGTTTTCAGGGCTGAGGTTTGGTTAAATGGGGTTGGTTGGTTTTCAGGGCTGAGGCTTGGTTAAATGGGGTTGGTTTTTTGGGGTTTGTCAGGGCGGATGGGCTTGGGTGACCGGGTGCCTGGGACTTGTAAACAGCGGCGTGATGGGATCGGGTTGGGTTTTCATGGTTGGTGTGGTTGAGGGGTACTGTTTTCAGATTTAGTTTGGCTCGGGGTAAATGGGGTGAAAAGCGAAATGCTCGTCGTGGTAATCGCCTTTCAACAACCGCGTGCCGATTTTTTTCGAACGTCCGCTTGCGGTGGTGACGCTTTTGCGGATGCGGTAGCTTTTTTCTGGACCTTTGCCCGGGCTGGTAATCACCGGAAGAAAATCGAACACGAGTACATGGTTGTTCATATCCTGGCTCCAGATGGCTTGGGCGAATTGCCGGCCGGCCGGTGTCATTTGGTCGCGGAGCCATCCAATGTGTTTCCACAAGGTTTGTCCACCGCGGCCAGGATAGCCTATTTCCAATTGTAGTCCTTCAATTTCTTTCCAGTTGGGATCATCAGCGGGCAGGTTGCAGTGTACTTCGATTAAAACAGGGTTCATGATTAGGGTGATTTGAAAGAACAAGAGCGTGGGTGGTCTGAATTTTTGGGTTTCTTCTGACGGTACAAAGTTGCGGGGTATGATGGTTGGAAGCCAAACACAAAAAAGTGGTTTACTTCCATCGGCCCGGGATCATCCTGCAACCGGTCATCTTCATTTGGGGAACATTTCAGGCTTGGTTTTTTGGGGTCTGAAGACGCCGGATGCAGGATGCGGGTTTGGTTTATTTTTGGATGTCAAAGAACAAAGAACGTGTTTGCGTTTCTGATGATACAAAGATACAGGTGAGGCAAGGGGAAGTCCAATCACAAAAAAGCACATGACTTCCATTGTCGCCGGCCTGGTTAATCAACAGCTCCGGTACAACGGTTAATGGTAACGGAATAATTTTGAGCTTGCTCAGGATTTATGAAACGGAAGGAACAACCAGATGCTAAAATCACCACTTCATAGGAAACGGCACTTCCGTTGAAAAAGTTACCGCACAAAATGTTCGGACGAATGGGACTGCAGGCCGATTTTGAGGGTTCGTTCAATGCATCTCCCATCGGCCCTCCACATACCAGGTCAACGAAATTCGTCACTTTTTTCTGATTGGGGTCCGTAAAGTCCTTTACTAGGATAGCATTCATGACCAATGTTTGAGGCAAGGCTCTGGTCCTTATCTGGATGTTGTAGTATTCCTTACCTCCGACTGCATTCAGCCAGGTAAATGTGTTGCCCGGGCTTTCAACAACCAAACAATTTACCATATTATCACAAACCTCGGTTCTTCTAGCGTCGGGAGTAATAATGTGCACCACTTCATCAACGATGATGAAATCCTGCGTATTGAATGTACCGTTCAATACATCTGGCAAGATATCACCGCCTTGTCCGGTGCCGCAACGGGATAACAATTCAAAGTAATAACTCCGTTTTGGTAACAAATCGTTGATAACCAATGAATTGGAATCTGATTGATACATCCGGTAAAATGTACGCTGCCCCCCAACTTCGTCGTATACAAGAACCATGTACCCAGAGGCACGCGTGGTTCCATGATTCCACTCAAGAAGCACTTCAGAACTTTCGGCAACAATGGTGCTTCTCAAATTTGCCGGTGAATCGCAATTTGAACTTCCTTGTTGTGCAATTGCCGAACCAATCCAAATACCTAAAACCAGGGAAATGAAGGCAATCGCTGCGGCTGAATAAATGTTGATTTTCATTTGTTTTAATTTTTTAACAAAAGTATCCGACTTTTACCTTAACACCAAAACACAAAAAAACCGATTACTTCCAAATCCTAAGAAAATACCTGTAGTTTTCCCCATGCATTACAGTTTGTTGGTCCGAACGTTAAAGCTTTTGTCACAGGAGGAAATTGAGCTGCTCCACCTGTTTGTGGCTACGCCGCTGTTCAACGATGTTCGCGCCAAGGAAACCAGGGAGCTTTTTGAATACATAAAAAAATACTACCCTGACTTCTCCAATGCAGAACTTACCCGGGAAGCTGCTGCGGCTTTCTTTTTCGTCAACCATAGAAATCCCGATAGCGAACTGCAACGCACCATGGCGCAGTTGCTCGGTATCATCCGGCAATTCGTTGCCTTTTTGCATTTTTCATCCACAGGATCCAAAACAAACGCTCAATCAGGCAAACAAAAATCGGCAGATTCGACGGCATTTATGCTCAATAAAATTCGCCAGCAACTCGCCATGTTGCGGTTTTACAACGAACGATCCCATCCAAGTAAGCTGGCCAATGAACAGGAAAGCAACGATACATCGGATACCGATGGGCGAAAAAAACGCCGTCCCGAAAATTTATTCCAAAACCTGTTCAACGACATCAAAACCAACCTGCACGATGAAGAGAACTACGGTACCGTAAGCGGCAATCATTTTAACGACCTTTTTTACCTGCGTTTCCTGCTTGAACAAGAGAAATCGTTCCATGAAAACATGTACGAGTCGCGGGTCAAAGACAACAATTTTTTACAAACCATCGAAGAACTTGATCAGTTTTACCTGATCACTAAAATTGATCTCATGTGCAAATTGGTGCACCAGCAACGCATGGGCCAATTGTACGAAGACGATGAAGATGCTTACAACAGATTGCGAATCAACCGTGAAATAAGCCTAAGTCTGGTACGGTCTTTCCAACAAAACAATTACCTGTTCAACCCTTTTGTCAACCTCTATTGCAACCTGTTGACCTTCATGATGGAGGACGACCCCGACAAGGCTGAGGCCATCTACAACGACCTTTTGGTACTTTTTAACAAACTCGAACACCAATTGCCAACTTCCCGGTCCACCGAAATCAAGGTATTGATCCGGGGCTATTGGCCCATGCGCTACAGGGAAACGAAAAACAAACGCTTTTTGGAGCGTTTGCACCACTTGCAACTTGATCAAATAGAAAAAATGAGCGAAGCAGAACCTTTGGCAAGCTCGCATTTCCAAAGCACCATCTTTACGGCCTTGCGCCTGAATAAAACGGAATGGGCACACCACTTTTTTTTAAAATATCAAGACAAACTGATCGGTGGACCAAAACGCAATCAAGTTGCAACCATTTGCAAAGCAACCATTCTGCTCAGCCAGAAAAAAGCGCACGAAGCCGCTGATGTTCTGGGCCATTACTTCGGATACAGCGACATCGAAGACATCTACCTGTATTGCATGGCTGCAACCCTCGATGTTCGCATAAGGTACGATTTGAATGACCTCGATTCCGAAGAATCCGAACGCCTCATTCATACCGCTTCCACCCGCATCCGCCGTGACAACCTCCTGCCTGAAAACCGCAAAAAAGAACGCCTGCGCTTTTTTACCCTCGCCAAAAGCCTCTACCGTACCAAAGTACGCCGTGACCTCGACAAACGCACCAACATTTCCAAAGACCTCGCCGTGTGGAAAAACAAACTCGACGAAGGTCCAGTGGTAGACTGGGAATGGCTCGAAGAAAAATACGCGGAACTATCCGCCTGATCAAAACTGGAAATAAATAAACGGCTGTACTTCAGCCGATTTTACCTGCATCACCAACGCCGCCATGGCCGTGATGAGCAGCGCCTTGCCCACCAGCGGCAAAGCCGTTACACCACGCTGAACTGCCATGTCCCACCGCCTTGGCGTAAAATGCAAGAGGTAACCCACAGCCATAAAACCCAAAACAATACTGTACGATCGCACAAACTCACCAGCAAGTTGCGGCTGAAATGCCGTGGCAATCTGGTTCAAAATGGCCCAAACGGTGGTCATGTCCGCAGCCCTGAACAAAATCCAACTCAAACACACAAAGTGAAACGCATACACCCAACCCAAAAATTTCCTCAACCTTCCTGGATGGTACGGATAAATGTCTTTCCACCACCGCTCCACCGCCAATGCTGCTCCATGCAAACCGCCCCACACAATGAACCGCGTAGCCGCACCGTGCCACAAGCCGCCCAGCAACATGGTAATCATAAGGTTCACATACGTGCGCAACTTGCCCGAGCGGTTGCCCCCGAGCGGTATGTACAAGTAATCACGCAGCCAAGTAGATAACGAAATGTGCCACCTTCTCCAAAATTCGGTGATGCTTAGCGAAATGTACGGCGCATCAAAGTTGATGGGAAAACGAAAGCCCAACAACAGGCTCAACCCAATGGCCATGTCGGAATAACCGCTGAAATCACAATAAATCTGCAAAGCATAACCATACACACCCACCAGGTTTTCCAAACCGCTGAAACGTGTCGGCGCATCAAAAATACGGTCTACAAAGTTCAAACTGATGTAATCGGAAATCACCGCTTTTTTGAACAATCCACAACAAATCAAAAAAACGCCGCGCCCAAACTGCTCGCGGCTTACGTGCAACGGCTCGTTGATCTGTGGCAAAAAATCGCTTGCACGTACGATCGGACCTGCCACCATTTGCGGAAAAAAAGTAACGAAAAAAGCGTAGTCGAGGATGTTGTCGAGCGCCTTGAGCTGCCCACGATACACATCAATGGTGTAACTCAGCGACTGAAACGTAAAAAATGAGATGCCTACCGGCAAAAAGATGTCATACGGTCCAAGCGTATCTCCACCGATGCCGTTCCACAACGTGGCGAAATAGTTGGTGTATTTGAAATAAGCAAGCAAGCCCAGGTTGGCAACAAGACTAAGCACCAGAAGCCACTTCCTCGCGCGTTGTGTCGACGCCTGTTCAATCCAGCGGGCGAGGTTGTAATCCACCACCACGCTTCCCACCAACAGTAAAAAATACAAACCGCTGCTTTTGAAATAAAAAAACACCGAAAATGCAGTAGCCCAAAGGATACGTGCGCGGTTGCGGTTGATCAGTCCACGGTAAATAAGTACAAAACCCAGAAAAAGGAACAAAAAAAGGCCGCTGCTGAAAAGCAGGGGCGATTCGGGATGGTAGCGGAAAAGGTCGGCGGCTTTCGACCAGTCGATGTTGAACATGCAGAGTTTTCCGGGGCAGGTTTGTTTTTCCGGGAAAGTGGGCGCAAAGGTAACCAAAGCTAACGTTGAACCCACAGTAAATTGGGCAACCCAACCGACCAAACGCAAAAAATCAATGCGGGAAAACGGCGGAGGTCATGGCCAGACTTTTGCTAAAAGCTGAACGGTCTATGCCGATGTTTTCACCCATTTCATCAAAAAAATACACCATGTTTTCAGTGGCCATGTTGCCTGTCAGTTCGTCCTTAGCCATGGGGCATCCACCGTACCCACGCAGGGCGCCGTCGAAACGCCGGCAACCGTTTTCCCAGGCCGCCTGTACTTTTTCGCGCCAGTTGTATGGCTGGGTATGCAGGTGTGCGCCAAACTCTACGCCGGGGTAAGCCGGTATAAGATCGCTGAACATGTAAGCGATGTTTTCCGGGTTGGAACAGCCGATGGTGTCGGACAGGGAAAAAATATTGATCCCATAGGGCACCAGGTTATCCACCCATTTTTGTACAATCTCGGTGTTCCAAGGGTCACCGTACGGATTCCCGAAGCCCATGGAAAGGTACAGCACCAGCTTTTTGCCGTGTTTTTCACACAATTCCTGAATGGCTTGCGTACGCTCCACACTTTCCGCCAGGGTAGCATTGGTGTTGCGCAGTTGAAACGTTTCACTCACGCTGAAAGGATAACCCAGGTATTCAATCTGTTCGTACTGGCAAGCATCTTCCGCCCCGCGCTGGTTGGCAACAATCGCCAAAAGTTTGGTCGTGGTGGCGGAAAGGTCTAATTTTGCAAGTACTTCGGCTGTATCGCGCATTTGCGGAATGGCCTTGGGACTTACAAAGGATCCAAAATCGAGGCTGTGAAATCCAACCTTAAGCAATTGGTTGATGTACGCGGCTTTGACGTCGGTAGGAATAAACGCCTTAAGCCCCTGCATGGCATCGCGTGGGCATTCGATGAGTTTGATTCCCGGATGGTTTGTGGTGGTGGTGGGCAAGACAGTGATTTTTAGGTAAACAAATTTGGCTGCCCAAAGTTAAACCAGGATTAAAATGATTTGGTTGGTTTTTAGGATTGATTAAATGGCTTTTTAAGTATTTGAAAGCACATTTTCCTACAAACCATTTTTTGGGAATGTAAAACTCAAGCAAAATGTTCACTGCACAAACATTTGACTTGTAAAAAACGTTTCAACGTCTATGTTAAAAAACAGAGGTCTTTGGACCCTCCTCGGATTTTTATTGGTCATACTCGGCTTCACTTCGCTCATCATGACCCTTGTTGGTGTCAACTGGGCATTTTTGGGCTTTTTGGAACTGGGCGGCCGTCTGTTCGCCT
Organism: Chitinophagales bacterium; assembly: GCA_038249605.1. GTDB lineage: Bacteria > Bacteroidota > Bacteroidia > Chitinophagales > Saprospiraceae > M3007. The sequence continues at coordinate 13,135 of JBBSDH010000031.1, forward strand.
TTTTAGCCAAAATCCTCATGGTCATGGCTGGCGGTATCGTCATCGCCCTGGCCAACAACAACTGGGCGCGCGACAGGGATGAAAGTCGGAAATAGTGCGAAGTCGGATTTTGGTGGATTGGGATTTAAAACAGGCGATTGTCCAAACGCGGGTTCACCACGTTGGAATAAATGGAGCCAAATGTGTAGGAAATACCGCACCACATGTAATAGTTGTAGCCCGTTTGCAACTGCCTGATGGCAAGCAATGCCTCCTCTTTGCTCGCACCATTGCCGGGTAGTTCGATCTGGTTGTGCACAACATCGTAACTGCCCCAAAGGCTAAAATTGAACCCTTTGAAAAGGTTGAGTTCGATGCCCGTGGAGAAATTGATTTCGTTTAGATTCCAGTCTTGTAGGTAGTTTCCATAACCCACACCGGCATTAAAACTGCCCCAGGTAAGCACCTGGCTGTAATAGGCGCCGATGTTTTGCACACCCAGCCATTCGCTGTTTTTAAAATAAATCGTCTCGTTAAAATATTGGTTGTACCGCGCACCGACGCCGTATTGGATGGTCAGCAACCTGCGTGTGGCTTCGGTGTAAGGGAAAATATTGAACTCCAGCACCGGCAAACCAAGCACACTGAGCTGGGTGTTGTTGTACAGCGATTGTCCGGCATTGGTAAACATACCCATCGACCACCGTTTTGAAAGGGAATAAATTTGTGATCCGCCCAAACTGTAACCGCCCTGATTGTATACCTCAATGTCGCCGTCGCCGAAATCAAATTTGCTGTGGTTGTAACTTCCATTTACAAACACCCTACTTTTAACGGCATTGGTGATGCGCTGGGCACTAACCCCACCGTTAACGCTCAGGTTTTTGGCTACCTCCTGCCCACTGGCGTTCATGTTGCTGTTCACTCTAAGCGTCCAGTAGTTCCAGGGATCTTTCACCGGTTCTTTCTTTGGAGCATTTTCATCAACCTCCAACGGTTTTACGCTAAAGGTGATGCGTTCAGACATCTCGGTACTCAGCAAGTAGGGCAACAACCCGCGTTCCAGGTTGGCTTTGAGCATGTCGCGCTGCACCGATTCAGAGGCTGCCGGCGGTATAACATACACCAACGTGTCGTTGCGCCCCTTTAAAGCTCTGTTTCCAAAAAAATTAAGGGTAGACTGCAACCCACCGCCGCCCGTTTCAAGATAGGTCTGTTGTATAAAAACATCGGACACCGCCCGGTCGCGCACGAAATTGACATAGGTCATTTCCTGACGTAAAAAAGCCATGTCGCATCCCCATGGGCAATCGAGAAAAATGGACGGAACGCCTTCACGCGTTTCCTGGGCAATAAGCGAAACCCACCACAGGCAGGCGACAAGCAAGAAGGACAACCTTTTCATCAGACAAAGCAATTAAAGCGGCAAAATAACGGCCTTTTACCCGTACAAATTGTAAAACTTTGTAAACGAAAAATCAAAACGGAACTTTAACGTCTCTTCATGGCGTTGTTTGCATCAATTATGGAAAACCTCACCATTTTTGGCGAAAGCCTCATCGACGAAAAAGTCATCGAACAAATCAAACGCTGCGCTTCGTCGCCGCACGACCGTATGGCCCTTACCGCCGATGCGCATTACGGTTATGGACATCCCATCGGCGGTGTGGTGGCTTACCGCGATAAAATCAGCCTCACAGGCGTGGGTTTCGACATCGCCTGCGGCAACAAAGCCGTGCAAACCAACATCATGGCCGATGATGTGGATGTGGAAAAAATCATGGATGCCGTGTTTAAACAAATCGGCTTCGGTGTGGGTCGTCCAAACCCCAAACCCATCGACCATCCCGTGTTCGACAACATCGCCAAAGCCGAGTTCAAACCGCAACGCGACATGATCGGACTGGCCATGCAACAACTCGGCACCGTCGGCTCCGGCAACCACTTCATCGACCTGTTTGAAGATCAGAATGGTTGGTTGTGGATTGGCGTGCATTTTGGCTCCCGTGGTTTTGGCCACAAAACAACCACAGGCTTCATCGCCATGAACAAAGGTAAAGCGTTCACTGACCATGTACCCGAAGGCGGCATGGACGCACCGCCCATCCTTTTTGATGCCGAAAGTGCTCTTGGACAGGATTACCTCACCGCCATGCGACTCGCCGGCGAATATGCCCATGCCGGCCGCGATGTGGTGGTGGATAAGGTGTTGTCCATACTTGGCGCACAGGCAACCTACAGCGTACACAACCACCACAACTTTTTGTGGGAGGAAGAACATTTTGGAGAAAAATGGTTTGTTGTGCGCAAAGGCGCCACACCCGCTTTCCCGGGCCAGGCCGGCTTCGTCGGCGCCAATATGGCCGACGAATCGGTGGTGGTTCGCGGCGTCGACAGCCCCCTGAGCCGTGAGGGCCTCTACTCCACTGTGCACGGTGCCGGCCGTGTGATGAGCCGCACCAAAGCCGCAGGCAAAAAACGCTGGAAAAACGGCAAAGCATTGTATTTGTCCAAAGGCGTGGTCGATTGGCCTGAAGTGAAAAAAATCATCAAAAAGAAAAAAATCGTGCTGCGCGGCGGCGGTCCCGACGAAGCGCCGGAATGTTACAAAAACCTCCGCGAGGTGCTCGGTTTCCATGCCGGAACGGTTGAAGTATTGTACCGTTTGCGTCCCCTGGGGGTGGCCATGGCAGCGCCGGAAATTTTTGATCCGTATAAGGATTAGGATTTTGAAACCATTACTTGGGGTAAAAAACAAGGATATTTTCGGCTGCGCCGAAAATATCCTTGTTTTTTACCCCAAGTAATGGTTTCCTAAAAGGATGTGATGACGTCCTCGATGATGTCGCAACAAATGTTTATCTGTTCCTCTGTTATTACCAGCGGCGGAGCGAATCGGATGATGTTGCCGTGCGTCGGTTTGGCAAGCAGGCCGTTTTCGGCAAGTTGCAAACAAATGTTCCATGCGGTTTTACTTTCTTCGGTATCGTTGATAACAACAGCGTTCAACAGTCCTTTGCCACGCACAAGCATAACGAGGTCGGGTCGTTTGGTTTGCATGTCGTTCATACGTTGGCGGAACAGGATGCCCATGCGTTCGGCATTGCCAGCCAGATCTTCGTCTTCCACCACGCGCAGGGCCTCCATGGCTACAGCGCAGCCCAGCGGATTGCCGCCGAAGGTCGAACCGTGTTCACCGGGTTTGATGGTGAGCATCACTTCATCGCTGCTGAGTACGGCGCTCACGGGAAGTACGCCTCCGGAAAGTGCCTTGCCGAGGATAAGAATATCGGGCTTAACGCCGTAATGGTCGCAGCACAGGCGTTTGCCCGTACGTGCAATGCCTGTTTGTACCTCGTCGGCGATCATGAGCACATGGTGTTTGCTGCACAAGGCGCGCACACCGGGGATGTAATCATTGTCGGGAACCACCACGCCAGCCTCACCTTGGATGGGTTCAAACATAAAAGCGGCTACATGGGGATCCTGCAAAGCCTTTTCAAGTGCCGGCAGGTCGTTGTAGGGAATGATTTCAAAATTGGGCATGAACGGTCCATAACCCTTGAACGAGCTTGGATCCGTGCTTGAGGAAATGGCGGCTAAGGTGCGGCCCCAGAAATTGCCTTCCACAAAGAGCACCTTGGCTTGGTTGGCTGGAATACCTTTTACGGCGTAACCCCAACGGCGGGCCAGCTTGATGGCCGTTTCGCCACCTTCAACGCCTGTATTCATGGGCAAAACACGATCAAAACCGAAAAACCCGGTTATGAACTCGGCATAAACGCCCAACAGGTTGCTGTAAAAAGCGCGGGAGGTCAGTGTCAGCTTTTGGGCTTGTTCGGTGAGCGCTCCAATGATACGCGGGTGGCAATGGCCCTGGTTGACGGCACTGTAGGCCGACAAAAAATCGTAGTAACGTTTGCCTTCCACATCCCAAACTTCAATGCCACGGCCGCGCTCGAGCACTACCGGAAGCGGGTGGTAATTGTGGGCGTTGTATCGATCTTCGAGCTCCATCAGATAGGTGGAGCGTTGGGCGGTGGTGGTCAGGACGTCCATACTGTGCAGTTGTTTTTGAATTTCAACTGCAAAAATAGGCAAAAAGCAGGAAAAAGAGAGCGGAAAGCGGAAAGCGGAAAAATGAGTCGCCCAAAAAAAATCGGGATGACCCATTTTTTCACTTTCCGCTTTCTGCTTCCAGATCCTTTACCCTTTTTCGTAATTTTTAGGAGTTTCGTCGTTCTCCTTTTTTTCTTTGTCCTTTTTTATGTCCTCGTTGTCGTCGCCCCAATTGTCCCAATCATCCCAATCGCTGCCCAATCGTTTTGCGGGGCTTTTGTAGTGGCGCCCCCAGGAACAACCCATACGCACGACTACTTGGCCGAAAGGGCCCGAAAGGTCGCTGTCACTCAATCCTCTGATGTCATTTCCGGTATTGAAGCGGTAACCCCCTTCAAAGCCTATACGGATCCATTGTAAGGCATTGACCTCAAAACCGAGACCTGGTTGAATGATAAAAACCTTGTCTTCTACCTCGGCAAACGTATTGCGACCGGAACCAAAATCGACGTTGATCACAGGGTGTATGGCTTTGTAAGCTTTGTAAGCATACCCAACACGGAAGGCATTAAAGTGCATATCGAAAACCTGGCTGGGCTGGTCGTCCCACTGAATGTTGTCGCGCATGTTGGAGCGGCCGTATCCGATGTAGATTGCTTTGCCAAATTCAATGCCATACATCCAACCTGTCAGGTAGGTATTGTTTTGGTCGAAAGATGTTGCCTGGTGGTGCCAGTTGACCCAAAGTCCGGTAGGAGCCATGCCACTGTGCCCGAACACAGTTTCTTCTTTTTGAGCTTTCAAACTGACGGTGGAGAGACACAGGGTCAGTGCCACCAAAATGGAGGTAAGTCGCATAACGGAAGTTTTAAAAGTTCGAAATCCGGCGTTCGGAGTCCGAAGTGATTGTTTCTGGTTTCCATCCCAACATTGCAGGGGAACGAAATTGGGTTGTTACAAAAAGGTAGACGTAAGGTAAGGACACGATGTTACAACAAGAGTTGCACATTTTGCAAAAAAAATCTTCTTCAGAACTTTTTGAAATGGTGTTAAAAAACGAAGCGTTGTGCCGGCTATCCGGTACAACGCTTCGTTTTTTAACACCATTTCAGGAAGGGCATTTTAAGGTTTCAACACCACCAGTCTTTTGGTACCGATGTTGTTGCCTTTTCCGTCGGTAAGGCTGTAGAGGTAGGTGCCTTTTTTAAATTCCGACAAATTGAGCGTAATGGACTTGTTGCCAGAGAGCTGATAATCCTCCCTCCATACAACTTTACCCACAATATTGAAGATCTTAAGCGTGTAATCGTCGGATGGCAGGTTGGCACAATCGAAACGCACCCATTCGATGGCCGGATTCGGGAAAGCCTGTATGGAGGCTGTGCCTGGGGCATCAAGTTCAGGGGCGGAAACCATCATGTTGTTTTTGTAGCGTATGCGCTCTACTGCGCTGATGTCGTTGGTCATGGTCGCCACGGCAATTTCAACTTTTTCAGTGCCGCTCAGGAAGCGGTAGGTGACCGTGGTATCGGTGCCTAAAAAATTGCCGAACCCGCCGCCGCCGGGAACAAAGGTGTTAATATCGACCCAACCAAAAAAGGTAAGGACATCGAGGTTGGTGGTGGTGTATTCGGTGCGTTTTTGACGCAACACATCGTATTCGCCTCCGGGAATTTTGCAAACGCCCCAACCGTCAACAACCTCTAATCGTTGGGTATTGATGCGTACACGAATGGAATCAATCAGGGCACCCAAACCACCCAAAAGACTGTCGGGCAGCAGGTCTGTAGAAAAAGGCAAGCTAAGGTTGGTTTGCTGCTGGGTAACGTCAAAGAAGTTGAGCGGAGCACGTCGCTCATCGAAGGCGGGTTGGAAACGCGCCGTTACGTCCAGACCGAAACCTGTGGGATCTGCGCCTGCATAACCCATGACCTGAAAAGCGGTATTGGTGACGTTAAAATACGTTTCACCATCAAGGCCGACGCTGACAATATCACTGCCTGGAAAATCCATGTCGTAATTGCCGGACGAAGCTACAGCGTACGTCAAAAGAGACCCTTGTTCTTCTTGAAGACCATTGAAATCCCACGTTTGATTTCCTCCCGGCGGTGAAGCCGGACTGCTGGAAACGTTGGGATTGAAATCTATGGAGGAACGCAAGGTGTCACCAGCCGCCGGAAAGGTGGCGTTCGTTACGGTTATTTGGGCGGTTGCGTTGATGCATAAGGCGGAAAAGACGGCCAGTAACATTCGTTTCATCGAGTTATAAGATGTTTTAGACGAAGACGGATTAAAACGAAAAGGCAGGTAATTCAAAATAGGTTGTATTACATGTCCTATGTGAACATGCTCCAAAGGTACGTCGCTTTTTTGGAAAAATGTTTCCCCAAAAGCGCGTACAACTAAATTAATGCAATTTTTTTAATATGAATCTTACAATGTCTGCAATTCCACCAGTTTCCGGTAAACTTCGCCATGGTGCATGAGGTATTCGTGGTTTCCCCTTTCCACGATACGCCCCTGATCCAGCACCAGTATTTCGTCGGCATGCTGAACTGTACTCAATCTGTGTGCGATGATGAGGGCAGTGCGTTCGTGCAACAAACGTTCGAGGGCCGTTTGTACGAGTTTTTCCGATTCGCTGTCGAGGGCCGATGTCGCTTCATCAAGGATCAGCACGGGAGGGTTTTTCAGCAAAGCGCGGGCAATGGTGAGGCGTTGGCGTTGTCCGCCCGACAACTTCGTACCCCGGTCGCCAATATTACTTTCATAACCTTCAGGCATGGCGGAAATAAAATCGTGTGCATTGGCAGCACGTGCTGCGGCATCCACGGCGGCATCGGTAGCGGCTTCATTCCCGAAGGTGATGTTGTTGCGCACCGTATCGTTGAACAAAACGGCCTCCTGGCTAACCAGCCCAAGTTGCGCCCTCAAATCGGTGAGCCTCAAATCGCGTATGTCGATGCCGTCAATGAGTATTTGTCCCAACTGTGGATCGTAAAACCTTGGCAATAAATCGGCAATGGTGCTTTTCCCGGCGCCTGAGGCTCCTACAAGGGCCACAATTTTACCCCTTTCCAGGGTAAACGACACGTTGCTCAGTGCTTCGCGCTCTGCATTGGCGTAGCGGAAGGAAACATTCCGAAATTCGATTTTGTCGGAAAAAGACGTAAAAACGGTTGGATCCGCTTTTTCTTCGATGCGAACATCGGCGTCCAAAACAGCTTCAATGCGGTCAACTGCACCCATGCCCTTCCTGATGTTGTAAAAGGCTGAGGACAGAGCTTTTACCGGATCGAGCACATTGTAAAAAGCGTAAATGAACGTCAGGAACGTTTCGGCAGCAAGTTCCTGCGCAAATACTTGCCTTGCACCGTACCACAACAACACCGCTACCACGGCGATGCCCAAAAACTCGGACAGGGGTGAGGCCATATCTCGACGGCGCAGGATGCTCACCAGCGTGTTCATCCAGGCGTTGTTTTCTTCTGCGAAACGTTTGCGCTGGTAATTTTCCGCATTGAAGCCTTTGATGATGCGCAGTCCGCCCAACGTTTCTTCGATGAGCGAACCGATGGTTCCAAGTCGGGATTGGGCCTCGCCCGATTGTTTTTTGAGCGAACGGCTCACACCGCCAATGATGAGGCCACTGAACACCATGAGCACCAGCACAAAAAGCACGAGGGGCGGCGAAACAATGAGCATAAACGTGAGGCTGCCCAGGATGACGATGGGTTCGCGTGCCACCGATTCTACCACGCCAAGGATGCTCCATTCCACTTCCATAACATCGGTCATGGTGCGGCTTATAAGATCACCTTTGCGCGATTCGGTGATCCAGGAAAGGGGCAGAGAGAGGATTTTATCCACCAGTTGTTTCCGGATGTCGCGCACCACACCCATACGAACAGGCGCCAGGAAAAACATGGAGAGGTATCGGAAAAAGTTTTTTCCAAAAAAAACAAACACAAGGTCCACGCACACCCAAATGAGGGCGCCTTCGCGGCCTTGTGATTGCACCAACTGGCCGAAAAACCAGGAATTGTATTGTTCAAAATTGCCAAAGGCCAGACCACCCTCCGGCTTGGCCACAACTTTTTGCTCATCGTTGAAAAGAATTTGCAAAAAGGGCTGCAGCACCGGAATGCTGATCACCGTAAAAATCGCCATCAGCAGATTGCTGCTGATGGCCAGCGCAATATTGCGTTTGTAGGGCGCGTAAAAGCGCAGGAGTTTGAACATTACCGGCGTTTACAACTCCACTTTTTTGTAATCCCAATTGTTGAGAAAACCTGTGTGGAAGTTGCCTTTTTGAAAATCTTCGTTGCGCATCAACCGCTGGTGGAAAGGCACCGTCGTTTTAACACCTTCTACAATGAACTCATCGAGTGCTCGTTCCATTTTCAGGATGGCTTCATCGCGTGTGCGGGCACGAACGATGAGTTTGGCGATCATGGAGTCGTAATACGGCGGTATGGTGTACCCAGCATACACATGGGTATCTACGCGCACGCCATGACCTTTGGGCGAGTGAAATGAGGTTATTTTGCCCGGACTTGGCCTGAAATCGTTGAACGGATCTTCGGCGTTGATGCGGCATTCGATGGCGTGCATCTCGGGGAAGTAGTTTCGGCCGGAGATGGGTATGCCCGCAGCGATTTTGATTTGTTCCTTGATGAGGTCGAAATCGATCACTTCTTCGGTCACGGTATGTTCCACCTGGATGCGGGTATTCATTTCCATGAAATAGAAGTTGCGGTATTTGTCGACGAGGAATTCGACCGTGCCTACGCCTTCGTAACCGATGGAGGTACAGGCTTTAACGGCAGCTTCACCCATTTTTTCGCGCAGCTCGGGCGTCATGAATGGCGACGGCGATTCTTCCACGAGTTTTTGGTGGCGGCGCTGGATGGAGCAGTCCCTTTCAGAGAGGTGGCAGGCTTTACCAAACTGGTCGCCGGCAACTTGGAATTCGATGTGGCGGGGTTCTTCGATGAATTTTTCCATGTAGATGCCGTCGTTGCCAAACGAAGCTTTGGCTTCGCGGCGGGCAGCATCCCATTGGCTTTCAAATTCTTCTTCGTTCCACACCACGCGCATGCCCTTGCCTCCACCGCCGGCGGTGGCTTTGAGGATCACGGGAAAACCAATTTCTTTGGCGCATTGCACACCTGTTTTTACATCGGCCAAAAGACCTTCTGATCCGGGAATGCAGGGCACACCGGCTTTGATCATGGTTTCTTTGGCCGTAATTTTATCGCCCATCGAGCGGATTTGGGAAGGCAGGGGACCTATAAATTTAATGCCGTAATCTTTGCAAACTTCTGCAAAATCGGCATTTTCGGCAAGGAAACCATAACCAGGGTGGATGGCATCGGCGTCGGTGATTTCTACGGCGGCCATGATGCGTGGAATGTTGAGGTAACTTTCCGTGGATGAGGGAGGACCGATGCAAACGGCTTCGTCGGCGAATCGAACATGCAGGCTGTCGCGGTCGGCCGTGGAATAAATAGCCACGGTTTTGATCCCCATTTCTTTGCAGGTCCGGATGATGCGCAGGGCAATTTCCCCGCGGTTGGCAATCAGTATCTTTTTGAACATGGTGCGGAGCTTCGTTCGTTGGATGTTGGTTGATCAAGAATTAAGATTTGCATGATCCACAGGATTTTGTGCGCAAAAAAGGGAATGCCCTACTTTAGGCCTAATCCTGTGCATCATGCAATCCTTAATTCCTGATTCGAATTACGACGGATCGACAAGGAACAACGGCTGGTCGTATTCAACCGGCGAAGCGTCTTCCACAAGAACTTTGACAATTTTGCCTTTCACATCCGACTCAATTTCGTTGAACAGTTTCATGGCCTCGATGACACATACCGGTGAGCCTGCGTCGACGCTGTCACCAATTTTTATAAAAGGTGGCTTGTCGGGCGAAGCCGAGCGGTAAAACGTTCCAACCATGGGTGATTTGATGGCCAGGAGGTTGGAGCTGCTGTCGGCTGCAAGTGCGGCGGCTGGCTTGTCGGAAGCGGAGGGCGCTTCTGCCGGAGCTTGTGCCGAAACTGGGGCGGAGGGAGCCGGAGCCATGGTTACCACCGGCTGTGGAGCCGACATAATGACCGGAGCGCCTGCGTTTTCGCTTACCGTTTGGTTGCGGATGACGAGCCTGAAGTCGCCCTCCCTGAGGATGAATTCAGAGAGCTTGTGCTTGCTCACCATCCGGATAAGTTCTTGTATCTGGTTGAAATCCATAGAGGAAAGTGTTTTAACTTTTACTTCTTAACGCGTTCGATGTATGCGCCAGTGGTGGTATCGATTTTTACAAGGTCGCCTTCTTCGCAGAACAGTGGAACGCGAACTTCGGCGCCGGTTTCCACGGTTGCTGCTTTCAGAGTATTGGTGGCGGTATCGCCGCGCAAACCGGGTTCGGTGTAGGTGATTTTGAGCGTCACCGTTTGTGGAAGCTCGATCGAAAGCATAATTTCTTTCTGGGAATGGAAAAGCACGTCCAAGGTATCGCCTTCTTTCAGAAACTTTCCGTTTTCGATCAATTCACCCATTACCGTTATTTGATCGTAAGATTCCTGGTTCATGAGCACAAAGTCATCGCCGTCGGGATAAAGGTATTGAAATTTGCGGCGTTCAACGCGTACATCGGTGATGTTGTGTCCGCTTTGGAAAGTATGTTCGATCACCTTGCCGGACGTGGTGCTTTTGAGCTTGGTCCAAACTTTGCCACTGCCGCGGCCCACCTGAAATTTTTGAAAATCAATTACTTTCAGGATATCGTTGTTGAGTTCGATGCACAGGCCGTTGCGAATGTCTGCAGTCGTTGCCATGGTATGCTTAAATTTTGATTGAAGTTTTTACAAGTTGAAATGTCTTTTTAAGTTTCTGAAAACAAACACATTAAACATGGATGTTTTCACAGTGTCAACATGGAGAAGACTTAAAAAGAGGCGCAAAACTACGCCTTATTTTGAAAAAACACGTACAAAATCAAATGGCCCATTTGAGGTAAAGAGATCCCCAGGTAAAGCCGCCGCCAAAGGCGGTAAGCACAATGTTGTCGCCTTTTTTAAATTTGCCCTGAAATTCCCACATACAAAGCGGAAGCGTTGCTGCCGTGGTGTTACCGTATTTTTCGATGTTGATGGTCACTTTTTCAATGGGGATTTGCAGGTGTTCGGCCACGGAGGAGATGATGCGCATGTTGGCCTGGTGCGGAATGACCCAATTGACATCGTCGTTGGTGAGGTAGTTGCGCCTGAGTACGTCCTGTACGGTGCTGACCATACCTTCCACCGCGAATTTGAAAACACGTTTGCCTTCCTGGTACACGAAGTGGTCGCCGTTGTCCACCGTTTCGTGCGAGGCTGGGAGCTTGGAGCCGCCTGCATTCATGTGCAGAAATTCACGCCCGGCGCCATCAGAACGCAACACAAAATCCATGATGCCGTTGCCGTCCTTGCGTGGTTCGAGCAAAACAGCACCGGCGCCGTCGCCAAAAATGATGCAGGTGTTGCGGTCATTGTAGTTCACGATGGATGACATCATGTCGGCGCCTACTACGACAACCTTTTTGTAGGTTTCCGTTTGGATGAACTGAGAGCCAGTGGCCAGTGCATACAAGAAGCCGGAACATGCGGCGTTGATGTCGTACCCGAAGGCATTTTTCGCGCCAATTTTATCACAAACAGTGTTGGCTGTGTCGGGAAAAACCATGTCACCAGTAACGGTGGCAACAATAAGCAGGTCAATTTCACCGGGTTTAGTGCCGGTTTTTTCCAAAAGGCCTTTAACTGCTTCAACCGCCATGTCGCTGGTGGCCCAGCCCGGTGTTTTGAGGATGCGACGTTCACGGATTCCTGTACGGGTGACGATCCACTCATCGTTGGTGTCCACCATTTTTTCAAGATCGAAATTCGTGAGCTTGGTTTCAGGTACCCAGCCGTGAACGCCGGCGATGGCAGCGTGTATTTTTGCCATAAGGGAGTGCGGTTGTTTTTAGAAGGAGCTGCAAAGATAGTTAAGCTCCTTCCCATTCCTTGTAAAATCGATCAAGAAACTGTTCGAGGAAAGCATGACGCTCGGCCGCCATGATTTTTCCGGAAGTTGTGTTCATACGGTCTTTCAGCAAAAGCAGCTTTTCGTAAAAGTGGTTGATGGTGGGCGCCGTGCTGTTTTTGTAAGCCTCTTTGTCCATGGCCAAATTGGGTGGGATGCCCGGATTGTACAATTCCCGGTTTTTGAAACCACCGTAATGAAACGCCCGTGCAATGCCGATGGCACCCAGAGCATCGAGCCGGTCGGCGTCCTGCACCACATCAAGTTCGAGAGAATGGTGGGTGCGTTCGGCATTCCCGCCTTTGAAAGAGATGTTTTCGATGATGGCCACCACGTGGTTGGTGGTTTCATTGTTTACAAGCAGCGATTCCAGCCATTGCCTGGCGATACGTGGACCGATGGTTTCATCGCCGTTGTGGAACTTGCTGTCGGCAATGTCGTGCAGCAGGGCGGCGAGTTCGGCTACAAAGTTGTCGGCATTTTCCTGTTTCGCGAGGCACTTCGTATTGTTCCAAACGCGTTGGATGTGCCACCAATCGTGGCCTGCTTCGGCGCCTTGAAGGGTTTCCTGAACAAATTTCGCTGTAGATTGAAGGATGTTTTGTTGAATTTCAGTCATGGGATCAAATATCCATTTTAATCAATGCATCGGCAGAATCCTAACTCTGGAACGGTGCATATCCAAGGTAACAAATACTCCTTCATTGAGAACCTCTTTGTATTCAGCAAGAAGTTTGATTATGGTTTCGCCAATGGATTTCGGCAAGTTATTTTGAACCCTGACCTGTATAACTCTTGGAGATTTTGCATTGGTGGTTGCTAATAAGGCGCTGAAATCCAGATCATGTGTAAAAACAACAAAACCGTTCAATGCCGCATAAGCCATGATGTCAGAATCTGGAGCATTGGGTGGACCAACCTGTGACCAATGCAATGATTCAATTCCGTACTTTTGAAAGTAATCAACCCACGATGGTGAAAGATTCATGTCGATGAGCATTTTCATGCCGGCTCCCAATTGAGCTCAAGTTCATCGGCTCTCCAGGCAGCGTACATGAGCGCTTCCTGTATGTCTTCAGGCTCTAGGTAAGGATAATTTTCAATGATTCCTTCAATGCTATAACCTTCAGCAACCAATCCCACGATCATACCAACGGTTACCCGCATTCCCCTGATGCAAGGTTTTCCACCCATTACTTCCGGCCGGATGGTGATACGGGTCAGTCGTGGTCGCGTCATAGCTTTAAACTTTACTACAAATATAAGCCATTTTGTTGAAAGCATAGATCCAATTAAATCTAATTTCCAAGACTAAAAAAGATCCTAAAATGCAGCGAACGCTGCATTGCCCCGCCACCTTGGGCGTCATGCCATACGTTAGTTTTGAAACAAGGAAATACATGCCAAAATCGAACCCAAAACAACGTCATCGGAAGCTTCAGCAAACGTACCGGTCGGGAAACCCATGGCGAAATTGCTATCGGTCACAGGTTGGGTTTGAAAGTGCGATTGGGCGTTTGTAAGCCAGGCCTGGCCGCACAGTACAAGTAAGAAAAGTGCTTTTTTTATGTTGGTTTTTTTATTGAGAGTAAATAT
>JBBSDH010000032.1:0-26370 GCA_038249605.1 Chitinophagales bacterium
ACCCCTCAAACGCGCCCCCGGGGTCACACCCGCCCCACCCCCCGGTCTATTTTGTTTTTGGGGGGGTGGTCGTGGGTTTTGTTCGCCCCCCCGCCCAAAACAACCCCCCAAATTCCTCCACAAAAAACCAAAACGTAGATGCTGTGGATGGATGGTTGGGAAATGGGTGGATAAGGGTAACATCCATGGTTGCCGGCGCTACGTGTTTGTCACATGCAGCATCATCCAGCAAATTGCTTTTGCCATTCCCCTTCGTTTAGTGGCCGTAGGCCGACAAAACGAAGGGGGAATGGCAAAAGCAATTCATGGTTAAGCGGTCCTTTGCTTTGGCGGTTGCCAGATGCTGGAAAGGTGGGAGGAAAGTCTCAGGTTTTGTTCCTGAAAAAAGGTGGCATGGAGATCACTTTCGGGAAGTGCCAGTGCAAGGGCCGGGAAAGGTGCGGGAATTGGCAGGGCGAAAGAGGCACAGGCGCACACACCGGTGTGGTGGTGCGGATCGTCTTTGCCGGGAAGGTTGTGGTGGTCGTGGTCGGAACGGTGTTGTGTAAACGCTTCACCGTAATGCATCGCAAGGAATTCGACCATGCCCGTTTGTGGATCTTCTGCAAGATGTTTCTGGTAATGGCCAGCAAGGTCGGGCAGTTTGGCAAATACATCTTTTACCTGAGCGGGCACAACGGCCGAGAGCAAGTGGAGGAGAAGCAATATGTTTGCGAAGATGCGATGCATGGTAGCAAAGTTACGAATACGGATTGTTTTTTTGAGTTTGTTTACATTTCGTTTAGGATTGGATAATTCAACCGCCTTTTTTTACCATTCACTCAGCCTGTTCTTTCTTAAAAAAGCATCCAACGGCCACTGAAACAACGCATCCAATTTTCACCCGGCGAATTGTCGCTGTTTCCACTTTTCTGCCTACTTTTGCAGATTAAGCATCAAACCGTGTGTTTCGGAAATTTCCCGTCTGAAAACTTACTTGTTTGCTCTTAAGGGCCGCCGCATGTGGCAGTCCACCCCCTTAATCAACCCGTAAAGCCGCCCAAATCCTTTAATAATTGCAACACAAAGCATGAAGCTTTCGCTGAATTGGCTTCGAGATTATCTCGACATACATAAAACCCCTGCCGAAATTGCCGACATACTGACCTCTCTGGGACTCGAGGTAGAAGGATGGGAAGAAGTGAGGCCCTCTGCCGTGGATCTTGATAAGGTCCGATCCGGCGTGGTGCTCGAATGTGAACGCATTCCCGATACCGACCACCTCTCGGCAACCAAAGTCGATGCCGGCGACGGTGTCATACGTTCCATCGTGTGCGGTGCGCCCAATGTGGCCGCCGGACAAAAAGTATGGGTTGCCCTTCCCGGCGCCAACGTTTTTTCCAAAGACGGCTCCTTATTTACCATCGCCGAACGCAAGGTGCGCGGCATCGCCTCGCAAGGCATGATCTGCGCCGAAGACGAACTCGGCTTAGGCCACGACCACGCAGGCATCATGGTGTTGCCGGCCGATACACCCGTTGGTTTGCGCGCCGACAACTTCTACCAGCGCCATTCCGATACCGTGCTCGATATAGGCCTTACTCCCAACCGGGCCGACGCCACCAACCACCTCGGCGTGGCACGCGACTTGCTCGCCTGGACACGCCACCACGAAAACCTCTCGGCAACACTCCGTACGCCCGATACCTCTGCATTCAAACCCGGTACGGCAGACGCATTGCCGGTAGTTGTTGAAAATACGGAGGCGTGTCCGCGTTATGCCGGCATCACCCTTCGCGGCGTAAAAGTGGAGGAAAGTCCCGAGTGGCTCCAACAACGTTTGCTCGCCGTTGGCCAACGCCCGATCAACAATGTGGTGGACATCACCAACTTCGTGCGCATCGAAACTGGACAGCCCCTGCACGCGTTCGACCTCACAGCCATCCACGGTGGCATAATTCGTGTAAAGACCCTGCCCGAAGGCTCACTTTTCACCACCCTCGACGGCACGGAGCGCAAGCTCTCTGCCGAAGACCTCATGATCTGCGACGGCCTTGATATGCCCCTGTGCATCGCAGGTGTGTTCGGCGGCGCACACAGCGGCGTGTCCGAAACCACCACCGACGTGTTTCTGGAAAGTGCATGCTTCAACGCCCGTTTCATCCGGCGAACCATGCTGCGCCACGGATTGCGCACCGACGCAGCCTGGTCGTTTGAAAAAGGCGTGGACCCCAACGGGACCATCTTCGCCCTGCAACGCGCAGCACAGCTTATTGCCAGCATCGCCGGCGGCAAAGCCGATACACCCATAACCGACTTCTACCCCGAACCCGTGTTGCCGTCCAAAGTGGCCATGCGTTTCGACCGCATCAACAGTCTGATCGGTGAAAACCTTTCAAAAGACACGATCAAAAACATTCTGCTTGCTCTTGAAATAGGCATCAGTCATGAAACAGCAGAAAGTTTCACCGCCATTGTCCCCACCAACAAACCCGACGTAACCCGGGAGGCCGATGTAGTGGAGGAAATACTGCGTGTGCACGGCCTCGATTCTGTGCCCATTCCAACGCAGATACGCTCGAGCATGGAAGTGCAGCAGCGCCCCAACCCGGACGCCATCCTTAACTTTGCGGCCGACTTCCTCGCAGCGCTCGGCTACCTGGAGTGTATGAACATGTCGCTGAGCAATTCTGCTTATTACCGCGACCTTTTACCCTTTCCGTCGGACATGCTTGTGATGGTGCACAACACCGCCAACCAGGGCCTCGATTGCATGCGACCGACCCTGCTCATGGGCGGCCTAGAAACCCTACGGCACAACCAGAACCGCCAGAACTCCGACGTTCGCCTGTTCGAGTTCGGCAAAACTTTTGTGCGCCGGAACACGGAAAATGGTCCGAAATTTGACGAAACACTGCGGATGAGCATCCTCCTCAGCGGAGCGCACAGTCCGGAAAGCTGGCAGCCTACGGCAAAAAAACAGGTGGATTTCTACACACTCAAAACGGTGGTGAACAACCTCCTGCACCGCCTCGGTGTCGTAGGATTTCAGGAAACCACCCTCAACGAAGCGCCTTACAACTACGCTCTGCGCTACCACCGCGGCGACCAGGAACTGGTCAGTTTCGGGCAGGTTCAGACCTCATTGAGCAAAAAAATGGACATCAAAAATGCTGTCTTTTTTGCCGACTTCCATTTCGACAACGTGTTGAAAGCCCTTGGCGTCAACAAAATATCCTTTACCGAACTCAACAAATTTCCCTCTGTGCGCCGCGATCTTGCACTTGTGCTCGACCGCAGTGTAGCCTTTGGCGACATACGCCAATTGGCCCTGAAAACGGGCAAAAAGGCCCTCCGCGATGTAAATTTGTTTGATGTGTTTGAAGATGAAAAAAAACTGGGCGAAGGCAAAAAATCCTATGCCGTCAGCTTTATGTTTGAAGACCATGAAAAAACCCTTCAGGACAAAGACATCGACGCCCTCATGCAACAACTGCAGCAAGTGTTCGAAACCAAACTGAAGGCCAGCATACGACAGTAAGAAACAGCACCCCCGCCGCGCAAGAGTTCAAGTCAAGGTTAGCGCTGCGGATCACCATACATTAACCACTTAATTGAACCACCCTAATGGAGATCGTAACAGGATTAGTCATAGGACTGGTGGTGGGAGCCGTCATCGCATACCTGCTCACCACCCAGTTCATTAAAAAAGCCAACAGCAAAAGCATTGATGAGAGCAACCGCCAGGCCGATCTGGTTATTCAGGAAGCCCGTCTCACCGCCAAACGCCTCGAAGACGATGCGTCCGTAAAAGCTGAAAAAGTCGTTTCACGTGCAGAAGCCGAAAACGAACGCATCAAACAAACCAAAATCCAGGAAGCCAAGGAGCGCTACTCGCAAATGCGCAGTCAGTTCGACAGCGAAAAAGCGCAGCACCAGCTCAGTCTGAAAGAAATGGAGGTGGATATTGTCGCCCGCGAAAAAGACCTTCAGATCAAGCAGGACGCCTTCCAAAGCAAAGTAAACGAAATCGACACCCGTAAAACCGAAATTGAAAACCGAGAACTGGAACTCGACGCTCAACGTGAAAACCTGGACAAACAGGTAAAAATCGTTCAGAAGAAAAAAGAAGAACTCGACGCCGCCAACGAAGAACGCATCAAGGCACTTGAAAAAATCAGTCAGCTCACCCAACAGGATGCGAAAGACCAGCTGCTCGAGGCTGTTCGTGCCAAAAGCGAAAGCGAAGCCATGGTTATCGTAAAAGAAGCCATCAGCCAGGCCAAACTCAACGCCAACAAGGAAGCCAAAAAAATCGTCATACAAACCATCCAGCGCACCGCCGCCGAATTTACCATCGAAAACACAGTGTCGGTATTCAACCTGGAAAACGACGACATGAAAGGCCAGATCATCGGTCGCGAAGGCCGCAACATACGTGCCATTGAAGCCGCTACCGGCGTCGAAATCATCGTCGACGATACGCCCGAAGCCATCGTTATCTCGTCCTTCGACCCCATCCGCCGCGAGGTCGCACGCCTGTCGTTGCAACGCCTGGTGGCCGATGGCCGTATCCACCCCGCCCGCATCGAAGAGGTGGTGGCCAAAGTGCGCAAACAACTCGAAGAACAAATCATTGAAATTGGTGAACGTACCGTCATCGAGCTCGGCATCCACGGCCTCAACCCCGCCCTTGTGCGCATGGTGGGCCGCATGCGTTTCCGCTCGTCGTACGGTCAGAACATGCTCAAACACTCCATCGAAACGGCCAACCTGTGCTCCATCATGGCCGCCGAACTGGGCCTCAATCCGAAGCAGATCAAAATGGCCAAACGCGCCGGTCTGCTCCACGACATCGGTAAAGTAGCCGAAGAAGAAACAGAACTGTCGCACGCTCTTGTAGGCATGAAAATGTGCGAACAATACGGTGAGCACCCTGTCATCATCAACGCCGTTGGCGCCCACCACGACGAGGTCGAGATGAACAACATCATCTCGCCCATCGTTCAGGCCTGCGACGCCATCTCAGGAGCACGCCCCGGAGCACGCCGCGAAATCCTGGAAAATTACCTCAAACGCATCGGAGAACTGGAAGACATCGCCATGGCCTACGAAGGTGTTTCCAAAGCTTACGCCATGCAGGCTGGCCGCGAACTGCGCGTGATCGTGGAAGCCGAGAAAGTTACCGACCAATACGCCGACGACCTTTCGTTCATGATTTCCCAAAAGATTCAGGACGAAATGCAATACCCCGGCCAAATTAAGGTAACGGTCATCCGGGAGAAACGGGCTATCACCTACGCGAGGTAATCGGTGATCGTTGGTCAGCATAAAAAGACGCGAGGAATACTCCCCGCGTCTTTTTTTTGACCACCGACGAGCCAACTTTAGGCATGAAGTGTCGATAAAAACGTCGGGCAGCGGTGTTCGTTTGGCATGGGTTTGCGACAAACATTGAGCCCATTCGGGGCTGGAGGCCCGGAGGGGGGCAATGTTTGAAAGATCCCATTTTTACCATAAAAAACATGATTCACCCCGAATTTTTTTGGGAAGACTCATGCTTTTTTTTAAGCCATAGTTTAACAGAAACAATAAAATGCTCTAAATTAAACACTCCTTATCGAAAAAAATTCGGGAGGACTCATGTTTTTAGACCAGCCGACCAACTAACTGTGTGGTTTCTGCGGCGGTGGAGCGCTTGCGTGGTATTCGTTTTTGATCCGATGGGTATAGTTTTCGAGCAGTTCGAGGATACGTTCGTGTTTTGGTGATTGAACGATGATTCCTATGTGGTGCTCCATGTCGGTCATGCGCCACACCACTTCTTTGTCGTCGAATTGGGTAGTGTCGGGACGTTCCTGCCTCGTAAGTGAGACTACTATGCCTGCATAATCTTTCCTGATTTTTGGAAGCTGGTATTTTTCGCCCCTGGCCATGGCCACTTCGAGTTTGGCCCATTCGCGCCACATGTTGACGCCTGAGGAATGTTCCACCATTTCGGCCAAGTGGGCGCCGCCTACGCGCGAAGAAGTTTCGAGGAAATACCATTTACCATCGTCGTGGCATTTGATGAATTCCGTATGGCTTGCGCTGTATTGCATGCCGAAGGCAGTCATTACGTCGCTGGTTGCTTTCAGCAGTTGTTTTTCATCGTCCGAATCGAAAAGAACAGTGGCGCTGCGGAAAATACCGCCGCCGTGGGCCACATCGAAAGGCGTATTGAGGTATTGGGAGGCTCGAGCGAATATGATTTTTCCATTTTCCGATAGGGCGTCCACATGGTACACGTCGCCGGGTTTGAATTGTTCCACGAGGTAGAGGTGTCGGGCGCCTCCCAGGGTGGAAAGGTGGGACCAGAGGTCATCGCGGGTGTACACTTTTTTCATACCGGTAGCCGACGCCTGGAAACGCGGCTTAATGATCCAGGGCGCCTGCACCGTATCGGCGAAATCGTTGATCTCGCTGTCGTTGAACAAGCTGCTGAACGCAGGAATGTTGATGCCTTTGTCGCGTGCCTGGATGCGCATGGCGAGTTTGTCGCGGAAATGCCGCGCGGTGGTTTGGCCCATGCCAGGAATGCGGAAATGTTCGCGTACTTCAGCGCCTTTTTCCACGTCGAAATCGTCGAGCGAAACAATGCGGTCGATTTTGTGTGAACGCATCAGCCATGCCAAGCCTTCGATCACTTCACCCATGTACCACTCGTTTTCAGGGCCTTCCTGAATGTAAAAAATTTCGTCGATGGCCTCGCGGGCCCACGGTTTGTGCTCGAGTTTTTTACTCGTCAGGAAATATACTTTAGCACCGGCATCTTTGGCGCCGCGCAGGAAATCATTTCCTTTAAAATAACTGGAAATACAAAGCAAGGTAACCTCTTTACTCATGGTATGAAATGTCTCGTTCGCCGTGAAAGTATTACCTGCGAAGCAAAACGCCAAAAAAAGTTTTTGTTTTGTGTACGAAAGCATAATTTACACTTACGGTTAAAAATTTCTGCCATAGCTCCTTACGTTATTGATCTATTTGCAGTACTTGTTGACGAACCCAAGGTCAAGCATTGTAAGCACTGTGATCGTAAATGCAGTCCATCTTTTGGACCGGCTTCAAAACGGTGTTGCTTTTTATATTTACGGAAATAGTCATGTCGATACTTCTCATTGCTTTTTTCCTGATTTTTTACCCCGATTCACTTCAAATGATGAAAGGTTGATCTTCAGGTAAAAGGAAAAAAATACTTTTCTTAACAAAACTCTCCCGAAAAAGTCCCTATTTGCTACATTTGACTCTTGCCTTTTTTTTGTACTCTAATCTTCGCCCGATTGCCGCCCAACGACAATGTTTAACATGCACGTTTTGCCTCCCTTGAATTTTAAAACCGCCCCATGGCAAACTCAGGCTTCTTCCCTACTTTTTTCAAAAGTTACAATTAAACAGTGCAATGGCCAACCAGGAAGATAACAACAGCGCCTCCAAAAAGAAAAAAGTAGTCGTTCTTGGCGCCGGTCCGAGCGGCCTGAGCGCCTTGTTTGAACTAACCAACTATCCCGGTTGGGATGCGTTGTACGACGTTACCGTTTACCAATTCGGCTGGCAAGTTGGCGGCAAATGCCGGACCGGCCGCGGCGATAAGGACCGCATCGAAGAGCACGGCATCCATATTTTTTTGGGTTTTTACAACAATGCCATGCGTACCATACGTCAGGCCCATGAGGAATGCATAACGCGCGGCATACAGCCCAAAGGCAGCCCTTTCGGCACGAATTGGGAAGACCTGTTCCACAAACAATCTTCCATCCTGCTGCCCGAATACAGGAACGGCAAGTGGGATCAATGGACGATGATTTTTCCTCAAAACGATGAAATACCTGGAGTGGGTGATGCTCCAAGCCACCATACAACCGTCAAAAAAATGTTTTTGCTTATGCTTGAGCTGATCCTCGGATCGCCTTACGGCAAGGAGAAACAAGGCATTTTGGGGAGAATAGAAACGTGGATTTTACGCCATTTTTGGCCCAAAGAGGCGTCTGATCCGGCAGACCAAGGCCCTATGGAGTTTGCAAACGCACCAGTCAATCGTCCTACAGGTTGGGAAAAACACAAGGCCGCTGCAGAAAAACAATTTGGGCATGTTGATGGACCGCACAAGTACCTCCACTACGCCAAATCGATGGTGGAACAAATGCCGATCCATGAAGCACACGCGCAGGAGTTGCACAGCACCGTCGCAGCGGTCGGACATCCGAAGGACCACATCCTGCACCTTCTGCATGCCTTTATGGAAGGTTTCGAGCTTTTGTTCCGCAAAAAGCTGAAAACAGACGACGGTTGGCGACGGTTTTGGCTGCTTGCCAAACTCGGTTATTACAACATGGTGGGTATGAATAAAATTTACGATACCCAAACCGGCACCTACGATTTCGACAAAATCAACCACCTCGACTACCGGGAATGGCTGTTGTTGAACGGAGCGCCTGAAGATGTGGTGTGGTCGGCTCCAGTAAAAGACATCTATACCTTGGTTTTCGCTTATCCGAAAGGCGATACCAACCAGGCCGGACAAATCGCTGCAGGAACCGCGCTTCAAGGTGCCATGCTTATTGTTCTGGGATACAAAGGGTCGGTGATGTATAAGTTCAATGGCGGTACGGCCGACGTTGCACTGAGCCCGATTTACAAGGTGCTTCAAGCCAGGGGAGTCAAATTTAAATTTTTCCACCAGGTAAAAGAGGTTGCGTATTCCGAGGGCAAGGACATTGAAAAAATCGTCATCGATGAACAGATTCGACTGAAAAATCCCGATAAACCTTTCCATCCCATCAGAAACATCAAGGGGCTCGATTGCTGGGCCGCACCTCCTTTCTGGCGGTGGGATGAACTGGCCGAACAAATTCATCCCGAAGATCTGGAAGCCTTGAAAAAAGGCAACATCAACCTTAACTCGCACTGGTCGGGGTGGAAAAACGTGGAGACGCACGAACTTGTCAAAGGACGTGACTTCGACCACGTCATCCTGAGTATCTCCATCGATTCGTTGAGGTACTTGTGCAAGGACATTGTGGAGAAAAAGAAGGCGTGGAAAGACATGGTAGAAAACGTACAAACGAATCAAACCCAGGGCGTCCAACTGTGGCTTAAACCAACGCTGGTGGAACTTGGCGTGGACTTGTCGGCGCTGGGTCTTAAATCCGGCGATCAACCTTTAACCGACACGTACGCCAATCCCAACAATTCCTACTGTGATTTCAGCGAATTGCTTCGTTTTGAAAGCTGGGGCGACGAGGCGGGCAGTGTCGCCTATTTCTGCGGTCCTTTTTCCGAACCTGATCCCATCCCCGACCGTTCCGATACCGCCTTTCCCGAATCCCAACACCTGCGAGTTCGCGAACAGATGACCCAATGGCTTTCCGACAATGCCGGTTTCCTTTGGCCCAAAGGCGCCACGCTGGAAAACCCTGCCGGACTTAACCTTGATTTGCTCGCCGATCCCATCAACAAACCCGGGGCCGACGGTACGGACATATTAAACAGACAATACTTTTCTGCCAACATCGATCCTTCCGAACGCTATGTCCTGTCGCTTCCCGGTTCGGCCAAATACCGCCTGAAAACCGACGCCTCCGGTTACGACAATTTGTTTTTGGCTGGCGACTGGATTGATACGGGATACAACATGGGATGTGCTGAGGTTGCTTTCATGTCGGGTCTGATGGCAGCACAGGCCTTGCGTGAAAAAGTTTTCGGCATCACCGAACACCAGCCCATCCTTAAAGACCTTTAACCGTACTTTGTTTTACCTTTAGTAGCCTGAAATAAAACATGTCGACAATCCGCATAGCCGGGGCCGGAATTTCCGGCCTTACTGCTGCCATTAACCTGGCCCAAAACGGCTATGCAGTTGATGTTTATGAGCGCAAGTCCGACGCGGGTGGCCGGTTTGGCGGCGACATGCAGGGTTTGGAAAACTGGACCACCGCCGAAGACGTATTGGAAACAATTGCATCCTACAACCTTCGTCTCAATTTCGACCACACCCCACTGCCGCCGCTCACCATGACCGACGGTCGCGGCCCTTCGCTATCGTTCGGGTTCAAACGACCTGTTTGTTACTTGGTCAAACGCGGTACCGACCAAGGCAGCCTCGATCAGGGGCTGAAAGAGCAAGCGCTGGAAGCAGGGGTGCGCATTCATTTCGGACAAAGCCTGTCGCCCGCGCAAGCCGACATCAACGCAACCGGTCCGAACACCCGCGAAGTTTTTGCCGTGGATAAGGGTTATGTATTTAAAACAGACCTGCCCAACCAGGCCATCGCCATTGTGAACGACAAGGCGGCTTACAAGGGATATGCCTACCTGCTGGTGGTAAACGGCTACGGATGCCTCAATACCGTATTGTTCGACCGTTTCAAGGAGGTCAACCGTTGCCTGGCACACACCCGAAGCATTGTTGAAAATATGGTTGCCTTGGACATGCGCGAAGCGCGGCCTGTTGGTGGACTTGGCAGCATTGCCCGTGAAACAGAATTCAGGCAGGGCAATACCCTGCTGGTGGGTGAAGCTGCGGGTATCCAGGATTTCCTATGGGGTTTCGGTATTCGAACGGCCATGCAATCGGGTTACCTTGCCGCACAATGCATCATGAAAGGGTGGGATTACAACCGTCTTGCAGGCGAAATTTTTCCTCCACGCATACAATCAGGCATCGTAACACGGTATTTGTACCATCAGTTCGGCAGACTTAGTTTCGGTTACGGAATGATGGGACGGTTGGTTAACCGGCGTACAGATCCTGCTTATTTTTTAAACAAGGCGTATGGTTACGGGCGCATACACCGAAAGATTTACCCATTGGCCCGTTTTGCACTAAAACGTGTTTACCCGGAATTAAGACTTTGACATTCCTACATTTTACCAATCCTACGGCATCATGCAGTATCTCGACGACAACGCCAACATCAGTCTGGTTAATCAGGGTTCCCTTTTCTCCATACATGAATACCAAAAACCAGGTGAAGAACGCTTCATCCTGAAGGCCATTGAAGGCAAACGCCCCAGTGCCAAACAAATCCTGCTGCTGAACACGGAATATGAAATTGCGCGTCAGATACAATCAAAAAGTGCGCGCAAAGTCATTCAAAAAACAGAATACAACGGTAAACCTGCGCTTTTGCTGGAATACATCGACGGTGTAAACTTGCTGACGCGTTACCCGATGCCGCTGCCGTTACCCGAATTTCTGGGTGTAGCCATTACCTTGGCCAATGCCTTAGGAGCATTGCACGAATGCCGTGTAATTCACAAAGACCTTCAGCCGATCAACATCCTCGTTGAGCACGAAACCGACCGGATTGTTTTCATCAACTTTGGCATTGCTTCACGCCTAACGCGTGAAAACAAACTCACCTCCAACATCAACCTGCTGGAGAGCAATTTGGAGTACACCGCCCCCGAACAAACGGGAAGAATGAACAGGAGCGTCGATTACCGTGCAGACTTATACACCCTCGGGATCATTTTGTACAAACTTTTTACCGGGCGAACGCCGTTCCAAAGCAACGATACATTGCACCTGATCCACAGCCACATGGCGCTGCCTGTGGATGTTTCAGCCCTACCCGAACCGCTCAACCTTATCCTGAAAAAATTGCTGGCAAAAAATGCAGAAGACCGTTACCAATCGGCCTATGGACTGCGTTTTGATCTTGAGAAATGTCTGGAACAGGTTCATAACAAAGGCAAGCTCACACCCTTTGATACAGGGCAGCAGGACTTCCCCCTTTATTTTCAAATTCCTCAAAAGCTATACGGACGCACTGCGGAAATCAAAGAACTGCTTGAAAATTTTGAAGCGGTAAGCCAGGGCTCCGCCCATTTGCTGCTCATCAAGGGTTATTCCGGCATCGGCAAATCGGCGTTGGTGCAGGAGGTCAACAAGCCCATTACCGCCCAAAAAGGATTTTTCATCAGCGGTAAATTTGATCAATACCAGCGCAACATTCCTTACTTCGCTTTGCTCAGGGCGTTTCAAGGTCTGGTAAGTCAGCTGCTTACGGAAAAAGGCGAAAAACTGGCCGAGTGGAAAGAAAACATCCTTCGGGCAGTCGGCATCAACGGGCAAATCATTACGGAGGTGATTCCGCAATTGGAACTGATCATCGGCGTACAATCGCCCGTGGGCATCTTGCCACCGCTTGAGGCACAGAACCGATTTTCCAATACCTTTTTGAATTTCATCAGGGTTTTCGCTCGCGCGGAGCACCCTTTGGTGTTGTTTCTCGACGACCTTCAATGGGCCGATACGGCAAGCATCAACCTTATTCAAAGTGTCCTGCGCGCCGACAGCGTGCGGTACCTGCTCATCCTTGGCGCCTACCGTGACAACGAGGTGGACGCCACGCATCCGCTGTCGCGTATGTTGGGTATTTTGGAAGAAGAAAATGCGCCCATGAGCAGCATCCATCTGAAGCCATTGCCCTTGCCGGAAATCAACAACCTCGTTACGGAAACATTGCGTTCCGGAGCTGAAGAAAGCACCGAACTGTGCAGCCTGCTCGAACAAAAAACAGGGGGCAACCCGTTTTTTCTTACGCAGTTTCTCAACCACCTTTACGACGACGAACTGATCAGGTTCGACCCAACCAGCCAACGCTGGCAATGGGAAATAGGGGTCATTCGGGAGCAAAACATCACCGACAATGTGGTGGCGCTGATGACCCAAAAAATCCGCCAGTTGCCGCCCGAAACACAGGAATTGCTCAAAGTGGCCGCCTGTATCGGCAATGAGTTCGACTTGTACACCCTTGCAGCCGTAAGCCGTAAACCCGAACTTGAAGTTGCCCGTTTGCTTTGGAAAAGCATCGAAGAAGGCCTTACACCGCCCATGGATGAAAACTACCGTGCGTATCAGGGACTAGAAGCGGCGAAACAGGACGAGTACACAGGTTTGAACGCACCGAATGCCCGGTACACCTTTTTGCACGACCGCATCCAGCAGGCTGCTTACGACATCATTTCGGCCGAAGAACGCGATGAATTGCACTTACGCATTGGAAGGCGCATGCTTCAAACCTCGCCCGATGAGCAACGGGATGAGCACCTTTTCGACATCCTCATCCATTTCAACCTGAGCCGTCATCTGATGAGCAATGCTGATGAGCTGGAAACCTGCGCCCGGATGAATTTGCAGGCGGGGCGAAAAGCTTCGGCTTCTACGGCTTACGCTTCGGCTGTAAGTTACCTGCGAAGTGGCATCGACATGCTTGACAGACGCCATTGGAGCCCGGAAATGTATGACCTTTCCTACAACCTGTATTATGCCTGCTCCGAGGCATTGTACCTCAGTGGCGATCATGCCGGTGCAGAAGTCCTGCTCGACGTGCTGCAGGCGGAAGCTCAAAACAAAACCGACCAGGCCAAAGTATTCCTGCTGCGCGGCATTTTGTACACCAACGTTGGCAAAATCGTTGAGGCACTGCATGCCTGCAAAGTGGGTCTGACTCTGTACGACCTCAGTGTGCCCGAAAGCGTGTCGGACGAGGCATTCATCCAGGGGCTCATGCGTGTGAAAGAACTTCGCGGCGATCGCAGTGTGGAATCGCTGATCGACTTGCCAAACATGGCGAGCTTAGACAGTTACATGCGTCTGCTGCTTTTGTCGGTTATGGCTACGCCTGCCTTTTTTCTCGACAACAAACTGTGGATGTGGACGGTTACACAGCTCGTACAAATTTCCCTCGAAGACGGCAACAGCGACCTTTCTGATCTTGGTTATGTGGCTTTCGGACTTGTGCTCGGCTCTGGCCTTGGCGAGTACGAAACTGGTTATGAATACGGTAAACTTGCGCTCAACCTGAACCATAAATTCAACAAAGTAGAAAACCGGGCCAAGGTGAATGTGGTCTTCGGCACCATGAATTCCCATTGGAATACTTCTGCAGGCAACAACATTGCGTATGCGACCGAGGCTTTTGAATTGGGTAAGGAAACGGGCGATTTGATTTACGCCGGTTATGGCGCCTCGCAACTTACCTGGTGCAGGTACATGATCGGTACGCCACTGGAACAACTCGTTGAAGACTGCGACAAAAACTACCGTTTCCATCTGCGCAACCGCGATTTGAGTGGCGACGGCATACTCATTGCCAGGTGCCTGATTGATGCTTTGCAGGGACGAACCAACGCACCCACCTCTTTTGAACAAAAAGACTTCAGGGAAGAAGAGCTTTTCCAAAGGAATCTTGCCTATCCGATCAAACAGCCCCTGCACCATTTCTACTTAGCCAAAATGAGGCTTAGTTACCTCTTTGATCAGTACGAAGAAGCCCTTTCCTTGGCAGAAAAAGCTGAAACGGTTGCAGATGCATCTTTTGGATGCATATACATGCCCGATCAGGTGGAATACCATGCCCTCTCCTTGCTGGCTTTGTACGATCGGGCAACCGAAGAAAACCGCGCCAAATACCGTGGAACCATTGATGCTTTAATGGGCCGTTTGCAGGTATGGGCGGAAAAGGCGCCACAAAACTGGCGCAGCAAATTCCGGCTTGTGGAAGCCGAAACCTACCGGATCTTTGGCGTTTCCGTGGATGCCGCAGAAGCTTTCGACGATGCCATAAAACTTGCTGCTGAAAATGGATTTACGCAAGACGAAGCCTTGGCCAACGAGCTTGCCACACAGTTTTACCTCCGGCAGGGCAAAGAAAAAATTGCACGGGCCTATCTATACGACGCGTTGCGACTCTACGAGAAATGGGGAGCTTTTGCCAAAGTGAGACATCTAAGCCAGAAGTACTCGAAATTCATCGACAAACTGCCGGAACACTCGGATACCCAACAGGCCTTGTCTTTCGATCCCGGGCACAGTGAATCGCTCGATCTTTACACCATCATGAAGGCTTATGCAGCCATTTCCGCCGAAGTGATGCTTGAAAATTTGCTGCGCAAAATGTTGGATTTGATCCTCGAAAACGCCGGCGCCCAACGTTGCGTGTTCCTTTCCGCAGGCCCGCAAGGCGAATTGTTGTTGCAGGGAGACGGTTCGGTGGATCAGAACGAACGCTCTGTACTTCAGAACATACCCATGACAGGAACCGACGACGTGCCGGCTGCCATAGTGCGCTACGTGGCGCGCACCCGCGAAAGTTTGTTGCTCAACAAGGCCATACAGGACGAAAACTTCAACCACGATCCATATGTCCAGAAACACCTTCCCCAATCTGTTTTGTGCCTTCCGGCCATCCACCAGGGCAAGTTTTTGGGTGTGGTGTACCTCGAACACCGCCAGGCGGTACAAGCATTCACGCCCGGTCGTGTTGAACTTGTAAACCTGCTTATTGTACAAATGGCGGTATCCATCGACAATGCCATTCTTTACCGCAGCCTCGAAGAAAAAGTGAAGGAACGCACCGTCATCATTGAAGAACAGAAAAAAGAATTGGAAAAGGAAAAACAAAAGTCCGACCGTCTGCTTTACAACATTCTTCCGGTGAGTACGGCTGAAGAGTTGAAAGAAACCGGAAAAGCAACGCCGAAATCCTTCGAAAGTGTAACCGTGTTGTTCACCGATTTCAAAGGGTTTACCCGCATCGTGGAACACATCAGTCCAGAAGAACTCATCAATACCCTCAACGAGGTGTTCGTGGCTTTTGATGAAATATCCAAAAAACACAGGCTGGAACCAATCAAAACCATCGGCGACTCCTTCATGTGTGCAGGCGGCATTCCGGAGGTCAACAACACACATCCATCCGATGCGGTGTATGCCGGTTTGGAAATGCAGGAATTTACAGAGCAGTGGAACCGGAATCGGATCAGCAACGGTCTGGAACGCCTCGATCTGCGTCTTGGCATCCATACAGGACCTGTGATTGCCGGTGTGATCGGTATGCGCAAATTTGCTTACGACATCTGGGGCGACGCGGTAAACGTTGCTTCCAGATTGGAGTCAAGTGGTGTGCCGGGAGAAGTTAATATTTCGCAAGCCACCCATAAACTGGTGAGCGGCATGTTTTTGTGCGAATCGCGCGGTAAAATTCACGCCAAGCACAAGGGTGAAATCGAAATGTACCTTGTCAAAAGCATTTTGTAAGTGGGCAGCCTAAAGTCTCGAGTCTTACGTTTTTTGATGCTTTTTCTTAGCTGCCGGAAACAAAATATTGTTCAAAATCAACCGGTACCCCGGTGAATTGGGGTGCAGGGCCAGATCCGTTGGAGGATCGCCTACAAAGTGGCGGTAATCCTCAGGATCGTGGCCGCCGTAAAAAGTCCAGAAACCAAAACCGAACGAGCCATGGATGTAACGGGCTTCGGTGGCTGGTTTGTTTTCCCCCATGATCAGTACGTTTGGCTTGATGTATTTTTTCAAAAAAGCGGTGCTTTGACCCATAAAACCTTTCACTGTACGGGTGTGACACTGGGTGAGCATGGTGGGCACGGGGTCCCATTTGGCCGAAAAATCGAACAGGGTAAAATAGTCCTGTTCAGGATTCACGTTGCGGCCCAGGTTGTGGTCGATGCTTGAGTGCTCGTAGGTGAGTGGGTCGCGAATAAGTTGAAAATCGGTAAATGCGAAAGTTTTGGAAAAATCGAGTTTGGCCTGAGCGCCCGGATCCACTGGGTCGCCGTCGTACATTTCCGCACAAATATCCAAACCTTCGGCAGCAAGCGCGATGTCGTAAGTATCGGTAGCCGAACACATGGCGAACATAAATCCGCCGCCCGAAACATATTCAGAGATGCGTTTGGCTACGGCCAGTTTGAGCTGGCTCACTTTGTCGAAACCGTTTTGTCGGGCCAGCGTTTCCATGTGCCGCACATGGTCGCGGTACCAGGGTTGGTTGTTGTAGCTGGCATAAAACTTACCGTACTGGCCTGTAAAATCTTCGTGGTGCAGGTGCAGCCAGTCGTATTCGAGCAATTTCCCCTGAAGCACATCGGTGTCGTATACCACGTCGTACGGGATTTCGGCGTACGTGAGTACAAGGGTCACCGCATCGTCCCAAGGCTGGATGGCCTCGCCTTTTTCGTTTTTTTCAGGCGTATACACAGCGATTCTGGGCGCTTTTTCGAGCTTGATCACGTCCATGTTCACTTCCGGATTTACAATTTCATTTTGGATGGCAGCAAACTGTGCATCGGCGATGATTTCGTAACTCACATCGCGTGTTTTGCATTCTTTTTCAAACACGGTCGTATATGGAAAAGCGAAACTGCCGCCTTTGTAATTGAGCAGCCAGTAGGCTTCCACGCCCTGAGAAATAACCCAATAAGTGATGCCGTACGCCTTGAGGTGGTTGCGCTGGCTTACCTCGTCCATGGGCAAAATCATGTAGGTAGCACGCAACGGCGATAAGGCGGCAGCAAAAAAAGCAAGGATGAGCAGGATACGTAGCATGGCAGGCGAGTGTTTGAAGTTGTTGGGCAAATTTAGGGGTTTTGAAACGGTGAAAACGTGAACAAATTGCAAATGGTTTTTGTATTTTGCGTACACGTCGAAGAAATAATTCGGCAATCGCCAAACATCGTTTACTTTGCCCTCCGACGATGCCCAATCCATGTTTTTTATTCTCCCTTGTTTTTTCCCTGTGCATGATCGCGGGTAAAAGCGGTGCGCAACCCAACCAACCACCAACCGTTGCCGATTCCCTCGCCACCTTGCTTGCCAAGGTGGCGCCAGATACGCAGCGGGTGAATCTGCTCACCGATTACGCCTGGGAGATCAACGAAACACAAACCGGAGCAGCCGAAAAAAACTTGAACGAAGCCGTTGCGCTTGCCCAAAAACTCGGTTTCAAACGCGGCGAAAGCAACGCCTGGAACGGGTTGGGTGTGGTAGCTGAAATACGGGGAAACAAAGAACTCGCTCTTGCGCATTATCAGAAAGCCCTCGAAATTCGGCGACAGATCAAAGACCGCCGAGGAATAGCCGGTACGCTGACCAACATTGGCAACATCTACAATGATATGGGCGATATGGTGAACAGTGTGCGCAGCCACCGCGAAAGCTTTGATCTTTACTCCGAACTGGCCGATACCCTGCGCATGGCACGTGTGCTGGTAAATACGGGTGAAGTGCTTCAAAGCGGCGGCATTTACGAAGAAGCTTACAACGAGATGGATAAGGCGCGCCAATTGCTGAATCGGCAGCCAGACAGGCGTGTGCTCGCCGGCGTGACCACCATCATGGGCCACGTACGGTTTGAACTCGACATGTACGAACCGGCCCGCAACCTTTACCGGCAGGCACTTGAAATGCGGCTGGAAATACCGGATGTGGATCCAGCAGACTTGGCCGAAAGCTGGAACAACCTGGGCAATATTCTCGATGAACTCGGCAACATCGATTCGGCGATTTTATGTTACGAAACCGCTCTCGGCATTTACGATGACCTGCGCGACGACCTTGGCAAAGCCAGCGTTTTTACCAACCTCGGCGATGCTTACAAACACAAAAAAGATTACGAGAAAGCGATGTTTTACCTGACAAAGGCTGAAAACATCCGTCGGGAGATCGACGACCAACCCGGACTTGCTGAAACATACAACGTGATCAACGATGTGGTATTCCGTATGGGACGGGTGGAAGAATCCCTCGAGTACATCCGAAAGTATTACGAGATAGCCGTCGAAACGAAAGACCTCAAGTACCAGCAGCGTGCATTTCGTGACTTTTCCAGGGCGTATGCTGCACTTGGTGATTTTTCCAAAGCCTATACCTATCGGGTGCTTTACGATTCACTTCGTTACGACATGCTCGACGAGGACCGCACCAAGATTTTTGAACGCAAAGACGCTCTGTTTGTAGATGAAAAAAACAAAAACGAGGTTGAAAGGCAAAAGCAAGCCCTCGAGCGCGAGCGCCTGGTTACCTATGCCCTGCTCGGCGGCGCCCTTGCTCTCGCCCTGCTCGTAGCCCTCCTCTTCAACCGCAACCGTTTGCGCGCCCGCGCCAACAAGGCCCTGGCCGATAAAAACGTGGTCATCGAACAGGAAAAAGAACGTGCCGACAAACTGCTGAAAAACATCCTGCCAGCAACAGTTGCCGAAGAACTCAAAGCCAACAACAGCGTGCAACCCGTGCGTTACGATTCTGTAAGTGTGTTGTTTAC
The DNA here is from genome assembly GCA_038249605.1 of Chitinophagales bacterium. Taxonomy (GTDB): domain Bacteria; phylum Bacteroidota; class Bacteroidia; order Chitinophagales; family Saprospiraceae; genus M3007. Next base: position 19,083 of record JBBSDH010000032.1, read on the forward strand.
CGATTTTAAAGGTTTTACCCAAATCGCTGAAAACATGTCGCCCGAAGATCTGGTGGCCGAACTTGACGCCTGCTTTAGGTTGTTCGACAGCATTTGCGACAAATACGGTTTGGAAAAAATCAAAACCATCGGCGACGCGTACATGTGCGCTGGCGGCCTGCCTGAGCCCAACGAAACCCACGCTGTAGATGCTGTGCATGCCGCCCTCGAAATGCAGACGAAACTGACCGGGCTTATGGACCAAAAATCGCGTGCAGGCAAACCCCGTTTTTCGATGCGCGTGGGCATACACAGCGGTCCGGTGGTGGCCGGCATTGTGGGTAGCCACAAATTCGCTTATGATGTTTGGGGCGATACCGTAAACACCGCTGCACGCCTTGAGCAGAGCGGTGAGCCGGGTAAGGTAAACATCTCTGAAGCTACGTATCGGTTGGTAAAAGACCGGTTTGAATGCCAGTTCAGGGGAAAATTGAGTGCGAAGAACAAAGGTGAAATTGCCATGTATTTTGTTGTAGGGCATTAAGCTTATTGACTTTCCAAGTCTTAAGACTTGGCAGGTTTAAAACCTGTAATGCCTACAAACCTTGTCGGAGCCAACCATCATTTTTCGTCCTCCGGTTGCAAAAGAATTCCGACCTTTGAGGCGTCATATGGTAATCCTTCCCATCCGCCCGGAAACTGTCGATTCAACCTATCATTTACGATGAGCAAACTCAAATACAAACGCATCCTGCTGAAACTGTCGGGCGAAAGCCTAATGGGTACCCAGAAGTTCGGCATTACGGCCAACATGCTTCAGCACTATGCCAGTCAGGTCAAAGAACTAATCGACATGGGCGCCGAAGTGGCCATCGTGATCGGCGGCGGTAACATCTTCCGCGGCATCCAGGCCGAAGGCTCGGGCATCGAACCCGTAACGGGCGATTACATGGGCATGCTGGCCACCGTCATCAACGGATTAGCCCTGCAAAGCGCCCTCGAAAGTCATGGTGTGTATACACGAATGATGACCGCTCTGAAAATGGAAAGCGTGGCCGAACCCTACATCCGCCGCCGCGCCATCCGCCACCTTGAAAAAGGACGTGTGGTTATCATGGCCGCTGGAACGGGCAACCCCTACTTCACTACCGACAGCGCTGCTGCCCTGCGAGCCAACGAAATAAGCGCCGATGTGATCCTTAAAGGCACCCGTGTGGACGGCATCTACACCGCCGACCCCGAAAAGGATCCCAATGCCGTCAAATTTGACACGATTACCTTTACAAAAGTAATCCGGCTCGGTCTGCAGGTGATGGATATGACCGCTTTTACCCTTTGCCAGGAAAACAACATGCCCATCATCGTTTTCGACATCAACAAACCTGAAAACCTTCGCCGCATCGTACTCGGCGAAACCATCGGAACCCTCGTAGAAGGATGACAAGCATCGTTTCTTACAACGTCAATGGCATCCGCGCAGCCATCAACAAAAGTTTGTTCGATTGGCTGGCTGCCGAACAATTCGACATCGTGTGTTTTCAGGAAACCAAGGCCCAACCCACCGATGTGGGACCTTTGCACCTCGAAACCCTCGGCTATCGGCATTACTGGCATTCGGCCGAAAAAAAAGGCTACAGCGGCGTGGCAACCTTTTGCAAACGTGAACCCGATCATGTTGTTGTGGGTTGCGGCATCGAAAAATACGACCGCGAAGGCCGAATTCTGCGCACCGATTTCGGCAACTGGACCCTGCTCAACTGCTATTTTCCTTCCGGTACCACCGGCGAAGTGCGACAGGCTTTTAAAATGGAGTTTCTCGACGATTTTCAGTACTGGATCAACGACCTCAAAGCCCAACGACCCAACCTTATTGTCGTAGGCGATTTCAACATCGCTCACACCGAATGCGACATACACGACCCCAAAGGCAACAAAAACAGCTCCGGCTTTTTGCCCGAAGAACGTGCATGGATGACGCGTTGGCTCGAAAACGGGTTTACCGACGCCTTCAGACACAGCCACCCCGATCTGGTGGAATACAGCTGGTGGACCTTTCGTGCCAACGCCCGGGCCAACAACAAAGGCTGGCGCATCGATTACCAATCCGTTTCCGACAACTTGCGCGACCGCATCATCGATGCCCGCCAACTAACTGGCGTCGTCCATTCAGACCATTGCCCTGTGCTTATGAAAATCGACCTTTAAAATCGACTGTCGACCAAGATTGAGCAGCGTTTGACATGCCTTTGCCGTTCCCAATTCGGGTTGGTAGGAAATGTGGGTTTGTTCATCCGCATGTACGGCATGCTCGTCGGGGAAAAGTGTCTTGTCAAATAACGCCTGCGAACTTTCGCCACACAATACCTACCTTTGCCTTACGTGCCTCATACCACGCACCGTACCTGAAGCATTTCACCCCTTTGCCCATACCAATACCGGCATGAAGGTCACCGCCGCACAACTTGCTCACTTGCTCGACGGATCGCTGGAAGGCGATCCTGAAGCTGTCGTTTCCCGTCCCGCCCGCATCGAAGAGGCCCGGCATGGTGATCTCGCTTTTCTCGATAATCCTAAGTACGAAGCGTACGCATACACAACCGAAGCAACGGTTTTACTGGTGCACGAATCGTTCCAGCCCGAAAAGCCGGTAACACCTACACTCATCAGGGTTGCCGATGTGCGAAATAGCCTCGCGCTTTTGCTCGAAAAATTTGACAACAGCCTGAGTAACGGCATTGTCGTTTCTGAGCAGGCTTCCATCCACCCACGTTCAAGGGTAGGCATCGGCACCAGCATCGGCGCTTTTACCGTGGTTGAAGAAAGTGCCATCATCGGCGACAACTGCATCATCTATCCGCAAGTGTTCATCGGCCGAAATGTGCGCATCGGAAGCAACTGCAAAATATTCCCGGGCGTACGCATACACCACGATTGCGTGGTGGGCGACAACTGCATCCTGCACGCCAACGCAGTCATCGGCGGCGACGGCTTTGGCTTCGCACCACAATCCGACCAAACCTGGAAAAAAATGCCCCACGTTGGTAATGTCATACTCGAAAACAATGTGGAAGTAGGCTCTTGTACCTGCATCGACCGCGCAGCCATGGGCAGTACCCTCATCCATAGCGGCGTCAAACTCGACAACCTCATCCACATCGCCCACAATGTGGAAGTGGGTTTCAATACCGCCATCGCCGCACAATCCGGCATCGCAGGCAGTACACGCATCGGCGATAATTGTCTCATTGGTGGACAAACCGGCATCGTCGGCCACGTGACCATCGCCGACGGCACCAAAACCCAGGCACAAAGCGGCTTGAGTACCGGTGTTGAAGCACCCAATACGGCCCTTTTCGGCTCGCCCGCCATCGAATACAAAAATTACGTACGCTCCTATGTGATTTTTAAACAGCTTCCCGAACTGCAAAAAAGAGTGCGAGAACTGGAAAAAGCACTTCAGGCTAAGGAAATCAAGGAGTAGTCTTGTTTTTCTTTAAGCTGGCAACTAAAATAAGGAATTTTCTATTTTACGTTTGAACACAAACGCAGGGACACTTGTCCCCAAACAAGCGTGTCCCATTCCAAACACAACCCGATACGCCTCTTCCCATGCCTGAACAACGCACCGACGTAAATACCCTCGGCGAATTTGGTCTCATTGAGCACCTGACCCGAAATTTCCCAATCACCCAGTCCTCCACCATCAAAGGTGTGGGCGACGATGCCGCTGTGATCGACAACGGCGGACTGTGTACGGTGGTGAGCACCGATATGCTTGTTGAAGGCATCCATTTCGATCTTGCCTACACGCCCCTCAAACACCTGGGCTACAAATCCGTGGTGGTCAACCTGTCCGATATTTACGCCATGAATGCCACGCCACAGCAAATAACGGTGTCGTTGGCCATATCCAACCGATTTTCCGTGGAAGCCCTGGACGAACTTTACGAAGGCATCCAGGCTGCCTGCAACCACTACAATGTAGATTTGGTTGGCGGCGATACAACCTCTTCGCCCAAGGGGCTTATCATCAGCGTTACCGCTATTGGACAAGCGGAGAAAAACCAGATTGTGTACCGCAACGGCGCCCGCGTAGGCGACCTGATTTGCATCACCGGCGACCTCGGCGCCGCTTACCTGGGACTGCAATTGCTCGAACGCGAAAAACGGATTTGGCTCGAAAGCCCGGATGTGCAGCCCGACCTCGAAAACCAGAAGTATGCCATAGGCCGACAGCTCAAACCCGAAGCGCGCCGCGAAGCAATCGAAACCTTCCGCAAAGTAGGCCTCAAACCCACCAGCATGATTGATATCTCCGATGGCCTGGCTTCGGAAATTTTCCACCTTTGCAAACAAAGCAACACCGGCGCACTCATCGAAGAAAGTGGCGTACCCATCAATCCGGAGATACAACTGCTCGCCTTGCAATTCAAACTCGACCCCGTCACTTGCGCCCTGAGCGGTGGCGAAGACTACGAACTCTTGTTCACCATCGCCCCAGAAGACATCGAAAAAGTGCGTTTTCTTCCGGAAATTTACATCGCTGGTGAAATGACGCAACCCTCCGACGGCATCAAACTCAGCACCACAGGAGGAAACCTCCACCCCATTACCGCACAAGGCTGGAAACACTTTTAACACTTGGTGCAACCCTGCCATCAAGTTGTTGTCATTACAATCAAATACAGTCATGGACGCAACGCAAACGCACCGCGACTTAGTGGAACGCTGCAAAGAAGGGCGCCGCGACGCGCAATTCGAGTTGTACCGCCTTTACTCCCGGGCGATGTACAACACTTGCCTGCGCATGGTGAACAACCCGCACGATGCCGAAGACATTCTCCAAAGTGTGTTTGTGGAAGTTTTTTCCAAACTTGAAAGCTTCCGAAACGAAAGCACCATTGGAGCGTGGATCAAACGCATCACGGTCAACAAATGCATCAATTTTCTCAAAAGCCGCCGTTTGGCTTTTCAGGAACTCAACGCAATGAACGACCGAGCAGAAGACCAGACGCCCGAACCCGATGTGTCCTACACTGTAGAAAAAATAAACAGGGCTGTTGCCGGATTGCCAGAAGGATACCGTGTCGTTTTTTCGCTCTATGCCATTGAAGGCTACGACCACGAAGAAATTTCACAAATCCTAAACATCAGCGAGGCAACATCCAAATCGCAGTACAGTCGGGCAAAAGCAAAATTGCGCGACATACTGGCCTGAAAAACCAACCAATACACAGCAAGCAATGGAAGATAAACTCAGGATATTCGTTCATCAGCACCGCCAGGCCTTCGACACGGCCACGCCGCCCGAAGCCGCCTGGCCGCACATCGAACGCATGCTGCAACGCCTGCCTTCTGCCTGCGCCATCGAACGCAGTCTGCTCATCAACCGCCCCCTGCTCGATACCGCCGAACCACCAGCACACCTTTGGGACAACATCCAGAAACAACTCGACGGCACAAGCGATCCGCTGGAAAGTTTCATCCGCCGAAACCGCGAAGCTTTTGATCAGGATACCCCCGACCTGCGCGTTTGGTCCGGTATCAACGGCAACCTCGAAGGCTCGGCACCCAAAATGCGTACGCTCTGGATTTCCAAAATAGCCCGCATCGCCGCCGTCATCACCTTGTTCATAGGAAGCGTAGGCGTCGGCGTATGGTACGGACAAAACAACCCCGCCAGTGCGCAGACAGGCATGAGCCTTGCCGAAGTTTCCGACGAATACGCCGAACTTGAACGTTTTTACCAAGGAGATATCGCTTCCAAACAACAAAAACTGGTAAGTTTTTCCAGTAACCATGCCGATACAGACGTCCTGAATGACCTCGAACAAATGGACGCCATCATGAATGAACTGCGCACCGAACTTGCCAACGTGCCCCCCGGCAACCGCGAACAAGTGGTGCGCGCCATGATCGAAAATTACAAAGCCAAAGCAGCCATCCTGCAGCGGGTGCTCGAACGCCTTGAAAACCAGACGCCTGAAGAAAACAACCGCAAACAACGCATCGACAACATCTAACCTGCAACCATGTATCATCTGACCAAACTCCTGCTTCTGTGCGTAACGCTCGGTTGGGCAGTTACCGCAACTGCCCGTGGACCCGAACAGGAATTCTCCAAGACGATCCAACGCGAATTTGCAACCACAGCCAACGGCACGACCGCACTCTACAACAAATACGGCAAAGTGAACGTGAACACCTGGAACGAAAACAAGGTGAAAATCACCATTACCATCGTCGTCAACGCGGGCGACCAACGCATCGCCGACAAAACATTCGACCGCATCAAAATCAACTTCACCAATACCTCCGGATACGTCAAAGCCGAAACGTTCATCGACAGCGAAAACGCCTCCGGTTGGTGGAAAACCAGCAACGGTTGCGATGATTATAAAATCAATTACGAAGTCTGGATGCCTGTTGGCAACCAGCTCGACCTGCGCAACAAATACGGCAACTCCTACGTCGCCAACCTGAACGGATTCCTTAAGGCCGACATCAAATACGGCGACCTGCGTACCGAAAACATCAGCAACGACGCCGATCTCAACATCAGCTACGGCAAAGCAACGATGGCCCGAGTCAACAACCTCAAAGGACTGGTAAGCTACGGCGGCATCACCCTTGGCGAAGCCCGCGATGTACAGCTCGACAGCAAATATTCCGAAATCAAATTTGAAAAGTCGCGCAGCGTGCGCATCACTTCCAAATACGACGACTTCAGCCTCGGAAACCTCTCTGAACTACGCCTGCTCACCAAATACGCCAACGTACGTGTGAACAGCGCCGATATGGCCATGGTCACCGCCCAGTACACCGACGTAAAAGTGAACAACATAGTGCAGTCGCTTGACGCCGACCTGTCCTACGGAAGTCTTAAAATCAATTCGTTGTCTCGAAATTTCACCGCCGTAAATGTTATAGCCCAATACACCGATGTACAAGTGCTGGTGGAAAACGGCGCCTCCTTCCGTTTCGAAGCAGAGGGCACCCACAGTGACGTTAAATACCCCAACGGCGCCTCCGTCAGCCGACGTGATGAAAGCAACTACCGCACAAACGTAAAAGGCTATGTGGGCGACGCCAATGCAAAGGGCACCATCCGTACCAAATTGAGTTACGGTGGAATTACAATGAAATAAAGTTAGCACCGTTGCAATTTCCATAAACAGAGGGGTGGGGGGGGGGGGGGGGGGGGGGGGCGCGGCGTGGTGGGTGGTTGAAGGGGGGGGCGGTTGGTTTTTTATTTTTTCTTGGGTGAGGGTTGTTGGTAGTATGTTGGGGGTTGGGTGTGGTGGGTGCT
>JBBSDH010000033.1:0-26274 GCA_038249605.1 Chitinophagales bacterium
CCTCGAGTCGCCGCCCGACATACAGCCGGGATCTTTCGACGTGGTGCTTCGTGCCCATGAAGGTGAACGGTACGTGGGACTGGTGGTGCGCGACAACAACACTGCAGAAGGCATGGGCCAGGTACTGACCGAACCCATCCTGCGCGACTCGACCTACCGGTTCAGTGTACATCTGGCGCGATCGCCACGTTTTGCTTCGCTGTCCAGAACCACCGGAGAAATAGCAGCTTACCAGACGGCCGTCGTGCTGCAGGTTTGGGGCTACAACACCCGGAATCAGCAGCGCGAGTTGCTGGCCGAAAGCACTCCGGTAAACCACAGTCAATGGTTGCCTTATGTGTTTGAGTTCAGTCCTGCAACGGCCGATTACAACCGCCTCGATTTGATGGCGGCTTTCGACCCGGCCGTTGAAAAGCCTTACAATGGAAACCTCATGATTGATGCTTGTTCATCAATCGAGATGGTTAGAGAGTAAACCAGTGCAGCTTTTTTATAACGATTTACAATCTTTTTGATAATGAGCAACAACATGCGTCTCACGCTCAAAATCTGGCGCCAGGGTGGCAAATACAAGGGCGAGTTCATCACTTACAAACTCGACACGGTGAACGAACACATGTCGTTCCTGGAAATGCTCGACGTGCTCAACGAACAGCTCATCACCAACCGTGAAGACCCTGTAGCGTTCGAGCACGATTGCCGTGAAGGCATCTGCGGCACCTGCTCACTGGTCATCGATGGTCGAGCCCACGGTCCGATGAAAGGAACTACCACCTGCCAGGTACACATGCGCCATTACAAAGACGGCGACACCATTGTGATCGAACCGTTCCGCGCCAAGGCTTTTCCGGTGATCCGCGACCTGGTGGTCGACCGTTCGTCGTTCGACCGCATCATACAGTCCGGTGGCTACGTAAACGTGAATACCGGCCAAGCTCAGGATGCCAACGCAATTCCCATCGAAAAAGATCAGGCCGGTGAAGCCTTCGACGCAGCAACCTGCATCGGTTGCGGCGCCTGTGTAGCCGCCTGCCCGAACGCTTCGGCCATGCTGTTCACTTCCGCGAAAATAGCACACCTCGCTCTTTTGCCTCAAGGACACGTGGAGCGCCGCAAACGCGTGCTCGACATGGTGGCCCAAATGGACAAGGAAGGTTTCGGCAAATGCTCGAACGTGACCGCCTGCGAAGCCGAATGCCCGAAGGAAATTTCGGTCAGCAACATCGCTCGGATGAACCGCGAGTACTTCGCAGCAAGCCTTGCTTCTGAAACGACGAATTAAAAAAGTTCGAAGTTCGGAGTTCGAAGTTGGCTTCACGCAGATTTTACGCAGAAAAAATACTGACTTTTTTCTGCGTAAAATCTGCGCCTTAAATCTGCGTTAACCTTTTTGTCTGTATAAATCTGCGTTAACCGACTACCCGATCAGCATCCCCTCCTTCATCGCGTACACCGAGGTGTAAATGTCTTTAAAACCTGTGCGCTCCAGCACATGGCGGATGAGCACCATCGCCACCACCACCATTTCCACCCTTTCTTCCGGGATTTCTGTCATGGCACGCCGTTCTTCTTTTGTTGTAGCCACGATGCGTTGGTACAGCGGTTCAAAGGCTTCAACCTGAACATGTCCGTAAAGCGGAGGCTTGGTTTCCGGATCCAGCAAAAGCATGTCTATCACGTCGAAGGTGCCTGAAGCACCCACCAGACTTTCACACGGGAATTTTTCGAGGGCTGTCCAAAGTTCGGACAGTGCGCCTTCCAGAAAAAACTGCTCGTCGTAAATCTCTGTTTTGGAAATGGGATCATGTTTGTGGAAATGCTGGAAAAGAATGGCCACGCCTACAGGGAAACTGTGCCGCCAGTACAATCCGTCGCGATCGGCAATGATGAACTCCACGCTTCCTCCACCGATGTCCATGATCAAAACCTTTCCGTTCTCCGGGAAAGGCACGGCTTGTTTCACGCCTTGGTAAATCAGCAATGCTTCCCTGTGCCCGTCTATGGCTTCGCCGCGGATACCGGTTTGTTCGTAAAGGGCTTTGAAAAAATCACCGGCATTGTCGGCGGTACGCAAGGCCGCCGTACCGAAAGCCTTGGCGTCGGAAGCGGGAATGCCCATTTCATCCAGTTTGGACCTGAACTTTTTCACCGCTGCCAATCCGCGCTGAAAAGCTGCCTCGCCGATGTGGTGGATGCCGTCTTCCGCAAGTTTTACGTAAATGCGTTCGCGGAAAAGTGTTTCCCACGTGCCGTCTTCGCCCGAACGGGCTACAAGGAGGTGAAAGGTGTTGGTGCCAAGGTCGATGACTGCGTTCATACAAAAAGTCTTTTGGTCTTTTGGTCTGTGACAAAAGGTTCATGCAGATTTTACACAGCTTAAAGCGAATAAAGGTTGCGCTAATAAATTTACCATGTAAATCAAATTTAAACTTTTGGAATCGCCTGGAGTGAATTGCTCGCCGCTCCTAGTGCCGCGAAACTGTACGTCATTCACTGTACGCGGCACTAATGGTAAAGCCTGCGCAAAGTACGCTTCCAAAAAATCTGGACAAGTATTACCCCATAAAATAAATGAATTTTAAAGTTGAATTTGCGCCGCCCTCGGTTTGAAACAAATAGGGACTTTTGCTATTGCATGGCCTTCCTCCGAAGGATCGCTGGGTAGAAAAAGACCCAAGCGCGGCGGTGGGGTTAAGACGAAAGAGGTAAATCTTTAACACCACGCACGGCGTAAATGAAAACCCAAACAAGTTTTAAATTGAAAAAAAAGGCGACATTCCACCCCGAATCGAATCGAGTAGCACTAACCAAGTATTTATAACCATCATGGCAAAAGTTTTAAGAACCCCTGGCGTGTACATCGTATCGGTTGGGAATTACAACGCTAAGCCAATGCTGGCTGATTTCAATGTCGAAATAGTAGTGAATGACGAAAGCAGCGCAAAAGGGCTTGCGACCTTGCAAAAGGAACCAGAACCCACCTCGATTTCAAGCCATTATACCCTGCACCAAACATTGGCGGAAATCAGCCCATTGTACCAATCCACCAAATATACATAACAACTTCAGCCCAAAAAAATTATCAAACGCTACTTCTTCCATATCGCTTACTACGGGCTCCACTATCACGGCTGGCAGCGGCAGTCCAATGCATTGACCATTCAGGAAGTGATGGAAGCCGCTTTAAAAAAGATCCTGAAAACACCCAGCTCCGTCAACGGCTGCGGGCGTACAGATGCCGGCGTACATGCCTGCCAATATTTTTTTCATACAGATATGGAAGAAACGGCGGTTGATGGGCTGCTGTTTAAACTCAACAGGGCTTTACCTCCGGACATCAGCGTTTTTGCCATCATTCCAGTCCACGACCAGGCCAATGCCCGTTTTGATGCGGTGCAGCGCCGATATGATTATTTTATCCATCTGCGGAAAGACCCTTTTTTGCAGACTGGCAGTGCCTTGTATTCAGACCTGGATTTGGATGTTGTGCCCATGAAGGCAGCGGTAGATCTGCTTCCAAAATTTGAAGATTATTACGCTTTTTGCAAATCGCCGGCGAGTTTTAAACATACGATTTGCCGTGTCAGCGAAGCCCATTTGTGGGTAAATAAAAGCGGGGAACGCCTTCGGTTTCAAATTACTGCCAACCGATTTTTAACGGGTATGATCCGAATCATTGTAGGGCGCTTGCTGGAAATCGGCACCGGAAGGATGCGTCTGGAGGACTTTGAAGCACATTTGCGCGATAAAAAGACCCCGCGTATTATTACCGGAGCACATCCACAGGGACTTTATTTGTCGAAGGTTGTGTATCCTTATCTGGAGTTGCCGCAAGGGACCATATTTTCAGAAGTGTTTGGGGGTGCCGAGACAGGGTATTGGGTTTGAGGTTTTTGCAGGAGATACTTGGGGTACACAACATCCCGAACAAGCTCCAAAGTCAACGCCCTTGGGCTACATCCCGAATTATGAGGTTGGTGATTGGCACTTTTAAACCACAAAAAACAATGGTTCACAAGGACCGACCAACCGACCAACCAACTTTTTACAGCATATACATCACTGAGAAATACAGGCTGTGCCCACGCCAAGCGTCGGCGACAGGGGAAGGGTTCCATTTGTTGGGATCGTACACGGAGGTGATGCCTCTGACCCATCGGAAATTGAAGCCCCAGTGGCGGTTGGCGTAAAAGGTGGTGCCGAGGATGAAGCTGAAATCGTTTTTATTGACGAAATCGGGTGCCACGACGTTGAGGGCACTGAATTCGTTGTCTATTTTGGAACTCATGAAGCGCGCATAGGAAAAACCTGCGTCGAGTGAAATTTTGTGGTAAACGCCTTCGTCGTCTTCCACAAACCAATCTTTCACATGGATTTGCAACGGCACTTCAATGTAGTTCAGGGCCATTGAAAAGGCGCCCGGATTGTCCTGGTCCTTAATGATTTCACTTTGGGATCCGCGTTGGGCGAACAAAAATTCAATGCTGGTATCAAAACGTTTGTTGAGGAAGACTGTCGTATGCAAACCGGCAATAAGTCCGGGCTTGTTGTACCCTGTGGAATTGTCGCCGTCAATTTGTGAGGCTGAAAAACCAAGAACGGCGCCGGCATTGAATCGACGTACGCGGGCGTCCTGTGCTTGCACAGCGCTGTAAAAAAAGCAGAAGAAAAAAAGCAGTCGTAAGGTATTCATTCCCATGGTGGCAGAATTTTTGGATACTTTTGCACAAAAGTAAGCATGGCGGGCGGTACTAAGTGCCATGCCAATGTTTAAGGACTAAAAAAACATGCGTTACACGCAAACAACGTTAAAAAAACTCGAACAGTTGTTCGAAGAGTTGGATTATGCCATTCGTTACGAAAAAGGCAACTTTCAAAGCGGCTATTGTTTGGTGGAAAGCCGGAAAATAGCGGTGGTGAACAAGTTTTTCGATACCGAAGGCCGCATCAACTGCCTACTCGATATTTTGTCTAAAATGGACATCGACACGCATGTCCTTTCCGATAAATCCCGCGACCTGATTGAAAAATGGCGCAAAAGTCAGGAAGATTCAACCACCTGATGGTAACCAAACCTTAAAATCCCGCTTTTCTGAAACTCACGCTGCTCGGTACAGGAACTTCTCAGGGTGTGCCCGTCATCGGGTGCAACTGCAAGGTATGTACCTCCGCAGATCCGCGCGACCAACGCCTGCGGTCTTCAGCGCTCATCAGTTCGGGACCATTCAACGTTGTAATAGATGTCGGTCCGGATTTCCGGCAACAAATGCTGCGCGCCGGGGTCCGCAACCTCGACGCCATACTGCTCACCCACGAGCACAACGACCACGTGATCGGCCTCGACGATGTACGGCCTTTCAATTTCAGGAGCGGCAGAGCCATTGAAGTTTATGCGCTTCCACGGGTAGCCGATGAGGTGCGCAAACGTTTTGAATATGTGTTCGGACACCCGATACCTGGCCTTCCACGCATCGAATTGCTGCCCATCGGCACCGACGAACCACTCAACCTCGAAGGTTTTTGCGTACAACCCATTGGCGTTCTACACGGCCGTTTACCCATACTTGGTTACCGTGTAGGCGACATGGCGTATTTAACCGACGTTAAAGAGGTGTCGCCTGCTGAACGGGACAAGTTGCGCGGCGTACGTTATTTGGTGGTGAGCGCTTTGCACCACGAAAGCCATCCCACGCATTTCAACCTCGAAGAAGCCCTCGATTTTGTACAAGACATCCGTCCAGAAAAAACCTGGCTCACCCACCTCAGCCACCATATGGGACTCACTGCTGAAGTGAATCCTTCGCTGCCGGAAGGGGTAGCCCTTGCATATGATGGATTGGAAATTGAATTTTAGCCAGCGGGCAGCGGGCAGCGGGCAGTGTAAAGTAATTGCTAACTACCGTACATTAGCCCAACCAATTCGCAGGCGACTGTCGACTGTCGACTAAACTGACCACTGACCACCGAACATGTTTCTCTGGGCCGATCGATTAAGAAACCTTGCGACCTTACTGGTCATTGCCATCCACGTTGCCGGACCGGTGGCCGAGGAAACCGTCCGGCTTGGCGCCTTGGATTGGTGGGTGGGAAACTTTTGGGACTCGCTGGGCAGGGTATCTGTGCCCTTGTTTGTTATGCTCAGTGGTTTTTTGTTGTTGGGCAAGGATATTTCCACTTTTGATTTTTTGAAAAAACGCACTGCGCGCATCGCGCTGCCAGCTTTGTTTTGGCTCGTTGTTTACAGCGTTTACAACCACTTTGCACACAATAATCCAGCTACGCTGGGCGACGCGGTTAAAGGTTTGATTAATGGCCCTGTGCATTACCACCTCTGGTTTTTGTACCTGATCATTGGTATTTACCTTACGGCGCCCATCCTGCTTCCATGGGTAAAACAAGCGACGGAACGGGATTACCTGTACTTTTTCGCCGTGTGCATACTGGGAACGTGGATCTACAAAGTGCTTTTTTACGCCTTCGGCGTGACTATTGGACTGTATTTCGAACTTTTCACCAACCAAATCGGCCATTTTGTACTGGGGTATTACCTTGGAAACAAAGTATGTAAGGGTGAAAATCCAACGGTGCCAGGCATCAAACCCTGGCCGTTTACCGGTGTTCAATTGCGGCGGTATGCCTTGTTGGCCATCCTTGCAGGCACCCTCATTACCGCTGTGGGAACTTACATTGCCACCAGCTGGAACCATGGCGTTTTCCACCAGTACCATTACGATTACCTCACCTTCAACGTCGGACTGGCGGCCATCGGCTGGTTTGTTTTTGCCCAGCGCAGTTTTAATAGTCGGCCTTTGCTGGAGGTGGAAAAAGAACTTGCAAGTGCCAGTTTCGGTATTTATTTCATCCATGTGCTGGTGATGGACTGGTGGAGCGAAGTGGGTTATTGGCACAGCAAATACCATCCGGCAGGTTCCATTCCGGTCACCATCGTGCTGGTTTTGCTCCTGTCTTTTACGGCCGTTCAGATCATCCGTTCATCGGCATGGGGGAGGAGGATAACTTAGTTTGCCCATGAAAAGCAGGGGGATGAATGCCTACGGCATTCATCCCCCTGCTTTTCATGGGCCTGGGTGGGCTTGAGGAAGTTGGGGATGGTCTGCTGTTTTTTTGCAACATATTGAAGTATGGGTGTGATTCGATGGTCTGTTTTGGTTTCGATTCCGTTGTTGTTGGCGCCGGTTTGGCGTGCGGCAAGGCATTTCAGGCTGTATGGTTTGGAGGATGTGGGATTGGAGAAACGTGATTTGCACACGGTGCCGGGCAAACGGTACCGGCATTATTACACGGGTACTGCTTTTTTGGGCGTTTTGTTTGAAACGATGCACGGACTTAAACGGAGCCGCGAAGAACACAGGCGTTTCAGCCTGATGGCAGCGCTGGCGGCGCATTTCGACGATTTGAGCGACCTCCCGGGAGGCAGGAACAACCATCTTTTGGATGTTGGAGATTATGAACATCCCGATGATCCCGGACAGCGGGCACGAGCGTTGTTGCATTTGGTGAACCTCGGTTTGCCGTCGGCGAACGCGGCGCTTTTTCACGATTGTTTGAACAGGGTTTACCGCATCGAATCCGAATCGAGGCAAACCGGAGATTCGGTATTAATGCCCGAAGTCCTGGCTGATTTGACCGCTGAAAAAGGTGCGTGTTCGGTGTTGCTTTTCCGCTGTTTGCTCGATTGGCCGCTTGAAGAAAGCGAAAAAAACGCACTCCGGGCTTTTGGTAGTCTGATTCAGTACTGCGACGATGCCTTCGATGTTTGGTTCGACCTGCAAAGCCGCACCCAAACTCCCGCTACTTTTTGGTTGTCTAAAAACGACCCCGAAGCTTTGTCCACGGATTTTGAAAAACAAGTAAAATCAACCCAATACGCCTTTAAAAACCTGCCGTTTTCTTCATTTCGCAAGTCCATGGCGTGGAATACCGCAGGCTCCATTGCAGCCATCGGAAGGGTTTGTGCATTGCGGTATGTGGATTTGAAAAAAAAGCACGGAACTTTGCCGCTGGACAACCGGAAACTTATGGTGGTGGATATGGGGCTTTTTGCCAATCAATACCAGGCTGCAATCAACTGGCTTCCATAACCTTCAAACTCCAAACTCCGAACTTCAAACTTCTTTGCATGGACACCGTTTCAATCATACAGAAAAGCATCGCCGTCAAAACGGCCATCACCAACGATCCCGCTTTTTTGGATCGAATAAGCCAGGCTGCGGAGTGCTGGATAACAGCCTTAAAAAACGGGGGTAAACTACTTTTTTGCGGCAACGGAGGCAGCGCTGCCGATGCCCAACACCTTTCGGCCGAACTTTCAGGCCGTTTTTACAAAAACCGGGCACCCTTGTTTGCCGAAGCCCTGCACGTCAATTCCTCTTTCGTAACGGCCGTCGCCAACGATTTCGGCTACGATGAAGTTTACGCCCGCATGACCGAAGCGGCAGGCAGGCCCGGCGATGTACTCATCGCATTAAGTACCTCAGGCAATTCACCCAACATTTTGAAAGCCATAGAAGCTGCCCGCAAACAAGGCATGAAAGTGGTGGGATTTACCGGCGCAACAGGCGGTAAAATGGAGGATCTGTGCGATGTCTTGTTGAACGTGCCATCCACCGACACCCCGCGCATCCAGGAGTCGCACATCATGATCGGACACATTTTGTGTGAATGGGTGGAGGAAAGGCTGTTTTAGCAGGCAGCAGGCAGTAAAAAAAATGCCCAATAGTCTGTTATCCAAACCATTGGGCATTTTTTTATTCTAATACCAAGCCGAGCGCCGACTTTAAACTTTAAACTTCAAACTTTAAACTTTAAACTTCAAACTCACTTCAGCATCGTCGCCTTCGCTGCATCCAGCATCGTCCGGCATTCGGCGAGCGACGGCGACTGTGCGTAAACGCGCAGTACAGGTTCGGTGCCGGAAGCGCGGACCATTATCCACTTTTCGTCACCGAGCAGGAATTTCCAGCCGTCAAGGTCTTCCATGCCTTTTATGGTGTAGTTGCCGAACGATTTGTAAGCGCGGCTTTTACAAGCTTCGATTACGGCTTGTTTTTGAGCTTCAGTGATGTGCAAGTCGTCGCGTCCGAAGGCGAATGCGCCCACTTCATCGTACACTTCCTGCACGAGGCCTTTCACGGTTTTTCCGGTTTTTGCCATGAACTCCAGCACCATAAGTCCCACCCAAATACCGTCGCGTTCGGGGATGTGGCCTTTCACGGCCAGACCGCCCGATTCTTCACCACCCACAAGCACGTCTTCCGTGGTCATTATTTCGGCGATGTATTTGAAACCCACTTTGGTGATTTCGTAGGGCAGACCGAATTTTTCGGCCATTTTTTTCATTTTGTCTGTCACTGAAAACGTGAATACTACTTTGCCGCTCAAGTTTTTGTACTTGTGGAGGTATAGGAGCAGGATGAGCAGCAGGTGGTGGCTGTCCACGAAGTTGCCGTCTTCGTCGTACATACCGATGCGGTCGGCATCGCCGTCGGTGGCCAGTCCGGCAGTGATTTTCGGGTTCTTTTTGATCGTTTCACTGAGCAGCGTGAGGTTGCGGTGGATGGGCTCAGGCGCTTGGCCGTGCATGCCGGGGTTCCAGTCGCAGTGCAGCATCAGTGTTTTGGGCAGCAGTTTGCGCACCACGTTTTGTCCGGCGCCGTACATGGCGTCGTAAGCCATGCGTATGCCAGCGGCTTTGATGCCCTTGATGTCAAAGTTTTTCCGGACATGTTTCAAGTACATGTTTTCCAGATCGGTGTATTGCAACAGACCTTTGTCTTCCAGACTTTTCAGCGAAGGCAGTGCGGCAAGTACAGGAGCGTCGGGGATGAGATTTTCCACTTCTGTAATGTCGGAAGGAATCATCGGACCACCGTAGGACGCTTTTAGTTTGTAGCCGTTGTAGGAGGGCGGGTTGTGGCTTGCGGTGATGACCACGCCGAGTCCTGCTTTGTGTTTGACCACCCCAAGGGAAATCATGGGTGTTGACACAAAACCACGGGCCAGGAAGACCTTGATGCCGTAGGCGCCGAGTACTTGGGCGGTGGTTTCGGCAAAAAGTTGTCCGGCGAAACGGCAGTCGTGACCGACAACCACCTTTTTCATGTTGTGTTTTTTCATGAAAAGGGCCGTCGCTTCAGCCACGCGGCGCACGTTTTCAACGGTGTAGTCGTCGGCAATGATGGCGCGCCAACCGTCGGTGCCAAATTTAATGGGAATAGCCATGTTAAGATCGTTCTTAGAAGAGATTTTCGGTTATGGTGAAGACTGTCGACTGCCGACTGTAGACTGTCGACTGCCCTATCGGGCAAAAATATCAGAAAGGGGTGTACTTTTGCGGTATAGGGCAGAAAATTTACAAATTGCTCTGAAAACAACGAGCCCATGTCCCCCCTCAACGATACTTACCGTCACAAAGGTCTTCGCAAACGTCTGGTGGACGACCTTCGCCGCCGCGGCATCGTGGAAGAGGCTGTGCTGGCTGCGCTCAATACCGTGCCGCGCCATTATTTCCTCGACAAAGCTTTTGAAGAACACGCTTACGAAGACAAACCGTTTCCCATTGGAAACGATCAAACCATTTCCCAGCCTTTTACCGTGGCCTACCAAACGGCCCTGCTGAACCTCAAAGCGCGTGACCGCGTGCTCGAAATAGGAACTGGGTCGGGATACCAAGCCGCCATCCTCGCCGCACTCGGCGCACGCGTGTTCACGGTGGAAAGACAGGAAACGCTGCACCTTAGCGCCAAAAACCTGCTTACCCAAATGGGTTATGGCAATGTGCGTTGTTTCTTTCGCGACGGTACCCGAGGCCTCCTCGAATTTGCGCCCTACGATAAAATCATTGTCACCGCAGGCGCGCCTGTGGTACCCGATGCGCTCAAAGAACAACTCACCGTGGGTGGTGTTTTGGTAATTCCAGTAGGCGAAGACGTACAATACATGCACCGCATCACGCGTACTTCAAAAGCGACATACCAGGAAGATGTTTTTGATGCATTCCGGTTTGTGCCTTTTCTCGAAGGGGTGCAAAAGAAGTAGTCGGTTTGGTCGACTGTCAACTAATCCACTTCTTCAATCAAGTCTTCCAGCGCTTTGAGGTGATCGGAAAATGCTTTTTTGCCTACAGGTGTGGAGCGGTAAGAGGTGCGCGGCTTTCGTTCGATGAACGTTTTTTCCACGCGGATGTAATCCTGGCTTTCCAGAGCACGCAGGTGGCTGGCGAGGTTGCCGTCGGTGAGATCGAGCAAATCTTTAAGCGTACTGTATTCCAATACATCTTCGTTGACGAGCAGCGCCATGATTCCTAAACGGTTGCGCTGGTCGAACGCCGGATTGAGCCTGTTGATGATGTCTTTCATTGTTGTAAATATAGGTAAAATGATACGGAATTCCATTTATTACCTGTAATCCAATCCCGGAATTCCAGATCTGCTGTGAAAAACCCGGGATAAGTCCTGTAATCCTGCTTAGTTTTGTGCCGAACATGGCCGACAATACACATTTGATCTATGGACACCACCCCGTAACCGAAGCTGTAAAGGCAGGGCAGGCGGTGGAGAAAATTTTTTTCCAGCAGGGCCTTCGCGGCGAGATGGAGAAAGAAATCAGGCATCTTGCCAAAGAACACGGCATACCGCTTCAGGTGGTGCCGAAAGAAAAACTCAACAAGATGGTCAAGGGCAACCACCAGGGTGTGGCGGCTTTTCTGGCGCTTGTAAGTTTTTTGGATTTGGAAGACGTCCTGCCTTGGGTGTACGAACAAGGGCAAACCCCGTTGTTTATGATCCTCGACGGCGTTACCGACGTGCGCAATTTCGGCGCCATTTGCCGCTCGGCCGAAGTTGCGGGTGTGCATGCCGTCATCATCGGACAATCGGGCAGCGCCCCGGCCAACGAGGAAGCCATGAAAGCTTCCGCAGGCGCTTTGGCACGCATCCGACTTTGCCGCGTGCGCAGCCTGTTTTCCACGGTGGAATGGCTGCAAATGTCGGGCATACAAGTGGTGGCAACAGCGCTCAGCGGCCGGGCGGTGCCGCTTTACCAGGCCGACCTCACACCCGCCACGGCTTTTCTCATGGGTTCGGAAGGGGAGGGCGTGCACCACAAATTGCTAAAGATGTCGGACGCGGTGGTGAAAATACCGCAGGCGACCGATTTTGATTCTTTCAACGTCAGCGTGGCTGCGGGCATCGTTTTGTACGAAGCCATGCGCCAACGAGCCCTTTGATGGAAATTTACGTTTTTACCGATCAACTTGGCCGGCGAGTCGTGCTAAACAGGTGGCCCGTCAGACGCATTGTTTCTGTGGTTCCTTCCCAAACGGAGTTGCTGTACGACCTGGAATTGGGCGAAGCCGTGGTGGGCATCACCAAATTCTGCATCCATCCGCAGGCATGGTTCAACAGTCTGCCCCGTTTAGGCGGTACCAAAACGTTGCAGTTGGGGAAAATAGCCACACTCAATCCCGACGTGATCATAGCCAACAAAGAAGAAAATACGCAAGAACAAATCGAAGCCCTGGCAGCGCGTTACCCGGTGTGGATAAGCGATGTGTTTGACCTGCCTTCTGCGCTCGACATGATTCGAAGGGTGGGGGAGCTGTGCGGCAAAACCGAAGAAGCTCAAGCTCTGGCAAACGAGATCGACCTTGCTTTTGCGATGAACCGTCCCGACGAGCGTTGGCTTACCCGCCGAGCAGCATACCTTATTTGGAGAAAACCTTACATGGCTGCGGCAGGCGGTACGTTCATCGATGACATGTTGGGCAGGGCCGGTTTTGAAAATGTGTATGCCGGGCAACAGCGTTATCCCGAACTGCATTTGCAGGATTTGGCGGCCCAAAAACCTGAAGTGGTGCTGCTTTCTTCGGAGCCATATCCTTTTGCGGAGAAACACATCAGGGAAATAAAGGAATTCGTTCCGAATGCACAAATCCTTTTGGTAGACGGCGAAATGTTTTCATGGTATGGCAGTCGCTTGCGTTTGTCGCCACATTATTTTGGAAAAATAAGGGAAAAAATGTCGGTTTAAACAATATTGTACAAAGAAGCAGGCAACCCCGGTGAACCCTTTTGCTTCAAATGGATTACCTTTGAAGTACTAATTTTTACAACCCATGACAGTTCGTTTGTTTACCCTTTTTCTTGTATCCATTGCGTTTGCCCTTCAAGCTCAAACCATCGATCGCCGTGAGGGTGAATTGTTGGTACATTTGGAAAGCGATGCAACACTCGCTCAGGTGCTGGCACGTGCCAACGCGGCTTTGCCCGTACAGTCGGACATGGAGTGGAAAAAAGATGCTGCATCTTCCTGGCGCATGCACGTGATTCAGTTCAATGAAGAAGCCGTTTCAGCCGAAATAGCGCTGGTCACCTTGCGCAGCATTCCGGGTGTTCGCGCGGCACAAGTGAATGCGCGTGTGGAATACCGCGGCGTAGAACCCAACGATCCCGAATGGTGGCGTCAGGATGAAATGGACCTCATCGGCGCACCGGATGCCTGGGAAGCATCCACTGGAGGAACCACCATGAACGGCGATACGATTGTTGTGGCTGTTTTGGAAAAAGGCTCGTTGCTCACCCATCCCGACCTCATGCCAAACCGCTGGTACAACATCCATGAAATTCCCGACAACGACCTCGACGACGACAACAACGGGTATATTGACGATTACGGCGGCTGGAATCCACGCACCGAAAGCGATGATACTGGCAACAACGGCAACCACGGCACCGCAGTAAATGGCATCATCGGCGCCAACGGCAACAACGGCATCGGTGTAAGCGGCGTCAACTGGAACGTCAAACTGCTCAACCTGTCCAACGTGGAATACGTTGACGAGATCATTGCCGCCTACGAATACGTGTGGAAAATGCGCCGTATCTACAACGCTACCAACGGCGCCAGCGGCGCTTTTGTGGTTGCCGCCAACTCTTCTTTCGGCATCGATTTTGCCGACGCCTCCGACTATCCGCTCTGGTGCGCCGTTTACGACTCACTCGGCGTTGTAGGGGTACTTGGTGTGGCAGCTACCAGCAACCAAAATGTGGATGTGGACCAGGTAGGCGACATGCCCACCACCTGCACCAGCGAGTACATGGTGGTGGTGAACAACGTAGACAAATTCGGCAACAAAGCACCTGCAACCGGTACGGGTGCGCAATCCGTAGACATGGGTGCGCCTGGCAACGATACCTACACCACAGGCAATTTGGGTACCAACAACCCAAGTTATGCGACTTTCGGGGGCACTTCCGCTGCTACGCCGCATGTTACCGGCAGCGTGGCTTTGCTGTACAGCCTCGATTGCAACTTACTCACGTCGGATGCCATCACCAACCCTGCTGCCTGTGCCAGGCGTGTGCGCGATCTCCTGCTCAATTATGTAGTGCCTACATCAACGCTGAATGGCGTTACCGTTACGGGCGGCTACCTGAACCTCGGAGGTTCGGTAAATGCCGTGCGCGAACTTTGTGATGCATCGGTGGGGCCGCTCGATATTGTTGAAGTGCGTACCGACCATGTTTCCGATACGTATACTTTTTTCTTCCAAACCCCGAACTTTGAAAAGCATTCGTTCCGGGTATTCAACATGCTTGGCCAGTTGATGTTTGAAGATGCGTTTTTCCCCAACCAGTTTGCTGTAAACAGCTATGTTCTCGACGCTTCGATCTATCCCGCAGGCGTGTATGTTGTGGCATTAAGTAGGGGTAAAAACCTCACTTCAACAAAAATTTTAAAAATTTAAAAATCCAGTTTGGAAAATAACGCAGGGAAGCTTTATCTTTGCAGCCCGAAACCCAAAAGGTAGTTGGCTCCGTAGCTTAATGGATAGAGCATCTGACTACGGATCAGAAGGTTAGAGGTTCGAGTCCTCTCGGAGTCACCCAAGTAAAATGGACTGAGTGTGTGGGTTTTTTTCTCGCACACTCAATTTTTAAAAAGCTGCGGCTGTTAAGCCGATTAAATTTAAAGTCATGCCTAAAGTTTGCGACCTGACGGGTAAGAAGCCGATCACCGGCAATCACGTGTCACACTCGAACCGCAAGACGAAGCGCCGTTTCTTACCGAATCTTCAAAAGAAGAAGTTTTTCATGCCGGAAACGGGTGAATGGGTAACCCTGAAAGTGAGCACTTCTGCCATCCGCACCATCAGCAAAATGGGCCTCTTTGCGTACATCAAAAAACTGGAAAAGAAAGGTGAAATCATTTTTCACTCGGAAGCCGGTATGTAACCACAAGCATTCAACATTTAGTACACCTTAGTATATGGCAAAGAAAAGCAAAGGCAACCGTATCCAGGTCATTCTGGAGTGCACTGAGCACAAAAACAGCGGCCTGCCCGGAACTTCGCGTCACGTGACGCAGAAAAACCGTAAAAATACGCCTGACCGCATGGAGTTGAAAAAATACAACCCCATCATGCGTAAATACACGGTTCACCGCGAAATCAAGTAACGCAGGCGTACCTTCTACGTCTACACCACAACTTCTAACTTCACCACTCATAAATCTTTCAGGGTATGGCCAAGAAAGTATCCAAAAACGCCAGGGTTGCTCAGCGTGCTGCCAATGCTGGCTCCGGTAAAGACCACGTCAAAGTGGTGAAAGCCGTGAAAGATCCCGTTACAGGCAAATACACATACAAGCAGATGATCGTTCACAAAGACAAAGTGAAAGATTTCTTTGCTGATGTGAAGTAACGTTTGAGATCTGGAAATACAAAAGGGGTATAAAACAGTCGCCGTACGGCGGCTGTTTTATACCCTTTTGTATTTCCAGATCGTTGGGGAAGTCCGAAGTGCGAAAAAAAAATGCCTAATCACTTGTAAAACAAGCAATAGGGCATTTTTTTACTTAAATACCAATCCAAACGTCGACTGTCGACTGTCGACTTTTTTATTTCACCTCCTTCATGTTATCCTCCGGCTCCCGATCCACAAGCAAGCTGAACGGATCGACGCCTGCTTTTTCTGGCTTTTCGTCCACCACAAAGGTGAAGGTTTGGTCGGATTTATTGATTTTAACCCTCTCGCGGTACAGTGTTTTGCCGTACTTTTTGTCGCCTTCGGCTTTGGCAAAAGCGCCGATTTCGATCCAGTCGTTCACAGGTACTTCGGTTTCTTTGCCCAAGTCGTCGGCTTTCAATTTTCGGCATGCCACATCAATGCTCACCTCAAATTTGCCGTTGGACAGTTCCTTTACACGCGCTTCTTTGGTTCGGTTTTCGAACAAGGTGATGTCCCAGAACAAATCATTGATGAGGTATTTCAACGAGTCAGGTGTTTGGGCATAAATGCTTCCCAAGGCATCGGCGCTGGTGGGGTAGGGGGCTTCCTTGTAGCGGAAATTTTCCAAAAACGTCCTTAAACCGGCATTCACGCGCTCTTCGCCAATGAGTTCCTTAAGTGCATACATCTGCACGGAACCTTTGTTGTAATGGATGTAGCCCTGGTTTTCGCATTTCGCCAGCGGCATTTCTTTCAGTCGCTCGCGACCGCGACCGCGCAGGTAACGGTCCATTTCATATTTCATGAACTTGCGCATCTGATCCCGACCGTACTCTTTTTCCATCACCATCAAGGCGCTGTATTGGGCAAAGGTTTCGGTGGTCATTTCCGCACCCTGCATCCGTGCGCCTGCTTCCTGGTGGGCCCACCACTGGTGACCCATTTCGTGGGCTACGACGTAAAACACCATGTCGATGTCGTCTTCTTCAGCCTGGAAATTTTCGATGAAACCTATGCCTTCCGAATAGGGCATGGTGCCAGGGAATGCCTGCGCAAAATCGGACACACGCGGGAACTCGATGATGCGGCATTGTTTGTGGTAGTACGGACCGAAGTTGGTGGTGTAGTATTCCAGCGATTTTTCCATCGACTTCAACATGCGTTCCACGTTCCATGCGTGTTCGCTGTGGTAATACACTTCCAGATCAACGTCGCGCCAGCGACGTCGGGCTACCTGGTAATCGGCCGACATGAAGGAAAAGAAGTTCCAGCCTTTGTGGTCGAGTTTGTAGTGGTAGTGGTTGCGCCCGCCTTCGGTCCACTCGCGTACGAGCGATCCCGGAGCAATGGCGCGCTGGCTGGCGGTGGTGCTGATGGTTGTTTCCACGGTGACCCAATCGGCATCGCTGGTGAGGTAAGAATCCATACGTGAAACCGTATCCTGCTGGTTAAGGGCAGGCATGCGCGACTTTTCGGGCAAGCCGTATTTTTTGCGGTCGTTTTTATCTGTTAACTCTACACTTTCCTGGTAACCAAAATTGGGAGAAATGTCGGTATTGTTGAAAAACGTGCCGTTTTGCATAACCTGAGTTACTGTAAGCTCGTTTTCAAAACCTTTTGGACGGTAAGAGGAGGTGAACTTCAGCAACATGGAGTCGCCGGGTTGCAGTGCAGGTTCGATCCTGTACAAGCGGGTGTACAGTGCAGAGTCGTTCATCAGCAGATTGAGGCGCTGGTTGTCAAACGTGAATTTTACAGTGCGCGGTACCGATACCCAAAGCGAATCAATTGATTTCTGGTTGATATTGCGCACCCAATAGTCTCCATGGGCGTCCACAATCCGTTGTTCGGGAAATACCTTAACGTCGAATTTAACCTTGTAAATGCGGGGCTGCGGCACGCCTTGGTATTTTTTGTATTCGTTTTCGTAACGAACGCTCAATTTTTCCATCTCTTTACCCGACTTGTAGGTATTGAGGATTTTGGTGTTGTAAAAAACAAATCCGGCGGTAAGCGCCCAGGTCACCACGGCGCCCAACCCAATCAGACGGTATTGTTTCCACTCCAGTCCTGCCATTTTGAAACGGCTTGTCCAGGCGCTGTCTTTGCCCCTGGGCCAAAAAATGATGGCGGCCACAGCGAGGATGAAGCTGAAAAGCAACCAATAGGCGTTGAACCACGACAAAGCGGCAGCATAAGGTTTGTAGCCCCAGAAATCGGACAAGGTGTACGAAGGCATGGCAGCAAATTCGACCATGTTGCTGTCGATGTGCAAAACGCCCCACGCAAAGCTGTTGACGATGAGTACAACAACACATAGGAAAAAACCAAGGTACATGTTGGGCGACAATACGTGGATAAGCATGAACAGCGCACAGAGGTACACAAAACCCAGCAAATCGATCACCAACAGCTCACGTAGGTACACGCCAAACTCAAAACGTAAAAATCCGTGAGCGGCCTGGGCGGCCATGGCTGCGCTGATGGCTATGGATAACAAGATTGCGATGATGGAAATGATGGCCGCCAGTTTGGCAACGTATCCTGTCCAGTTGCGCGTCGGAAGAGCGTCGTAAATTTCGTTCACCCTGGCATTGCGTTCTTTCCACACCAATGCGCCAGTAAAATACGCCATGATGGCAATGACAAAAATGTAGAAACTGCCCCGGATGCTGTTGACCATGTCGTAGGTGATCGGAAAATTGTGGGTGCCATACGATTCCGTGGCGTAAATGAAATTCGGTATGGTGTTGAGCAGTCCGATAAAACTAAGCAGGATAAAAGGCACACTTTTAACCACGCCCCAGAAGTCGGTGCGGAACTGGCTGCGCAGTTGTGCAAACGTCACACCCCATCCATGAGAAGGCGCAACACGCAAACGTTCACCAAGCGCCTGAACGCCGTAAGCATCCTCTGTGGCTCCAGTTTTCGCCTTTTTGCTGCCGCTGCGTTTTTCGCTGAATCCAAACCGGAAATACCCGAGCACAAGCACCAGGAGACCTACGCCCATCCACAACACACGGTTGACCAGAATACCCGGGTGCATCAAATTTACCGACTGGTGGTTTTTGTCATCTACCGTCCAGTATTTGGTGACAATATCGAACGCCCGCCCGCCGAATGGGTCGAGCAGTGAGCCAAGTTGCTCATTTTCAATATTTTGTATCAAATTGCCTGCGATGATGTAACCCACCAGCAACACGATCCCTGCAATGAATGAAAACAAAGTGCTGCGCGTGAGTATGGCCACAGTGTACAGGATACCGCCTACAAAAATCATGTTGGGTATCACAATTACGAGGTACGCGTTGAGGTGGCCCATGATTTCGAAAGGACCAAACCTTTCCGGATCGAGCCAGTCAAACAAACCGTTGGCCACTACGCCTGCCCACATGCCCAGGGAAATGCCCAGCATGGGAATCAGCGCGATCAGAAGCGCTCCTGCAAAGTGGCCGAAATAATAACCTGCTTTGTTGATGGGCGAGGAAAAAACGATTTGGGCAGTGTTGTTTTCAATGTCGCGCAAGGCGGCATTGTTGAAAAAGGCGGTCACCAGCAACAGTGCTAAAATGGAAAATACCGCATACCAGTTTTGGGCCACATAAGGTGCGTTTTTCCAAACGTTGCCGTATGAACCTCCAATTTGCACCTGGTCGGAAACCGTGGCGCTGAAGGTAAGCAGACCAAACAAAAACAGGAAGATCCACGGCATGGGAGCGCGAAGCCAGTTTTTGACTTCAAAGGCAAAAAAAGTGCTGAACATAGGGTAGGGTGTGCTTTAGGGCGACAAATCAGCCTTCCGTGGAAGTGGCCGTGATTTTGGAAAAAAAGACGTCTTCGAGACCGGGTTCGGCGGGCCTGAATCCATCGCCGGGTGCCTCATCGCTAAAAATATGGATGATGGGTTTGCCTGCTACCAGTTTGCTCGAAATGATGCGGTAGCGTTGTTGGTAGTCGTCTATTTCTGTTTTGGAAATGGCTTTTTCCCAAATTTTGCCGCCGAGGGCCTGCAAAGCCGCTTCGGGCGTGCCTGCATAAAATACTTGTCCGAGGTTGATGATGGCCATGTTGGAGCAAAGCTCTCGCACGTCTTCCACGATGTGGGTAGATAAAATCACGATCACATTTTCGCCGATTTCGGAAAGCAGGTTGTAAAAGCGGTTGCGCTCTCCGGGGTCGAGGCCAGCCGTAGGTTCATCCACAATGATGAGTTTCGGGTCGCCAAGCAATGCTTGTGCAATGCCGAAACGTTGGCGCATACCGCCGGAATAACTGCTCACGGATTTTTTGCGGTGTTCCCAGAGGTTTACACGCTGGAGGAGCGCCTCCACCATGTCTTTGCGCTGTTTGTTGTTGTTGATGCCTTTGAGTACAGCGAGGTGATCGAGCATGTCGACAGCGCTGATGCGTGGGTAGATGCCAAATTCCTGGGGCAGATAGCCGAGAACACGGCGAACGGCGTCTTTGTTTTTCAACACATCAATGTCGCCAAGTGTAACTGTTCCCTGGTCTGCATCTTGAAGCGTGGCCAGGGTGCGCATGAGCGTGCTTTTGCCGGCGCCGTTGGGGCCGAGCAGTCCGTACATGCCAGTGGGAATGTCGAGGCTGACGTCGTTTAAAGCTTTGACGCCGTTGGGGTAGGTTTTGGATAAATTACGGATGGTAAGTTGCATACAAGGGCAGATTGTTTTCAATTAGAAACCAAATGTGGCCAAGAAGGTCGCATTCCCAAATTTTTTTTGGTTTAACGGCGCTTATTGTTCGACAAATCTACCCAAACAACCTCACCAATGGATAATTTTTCCGCTGAAAATCTGCTGTTCACCAATTCGAAGCCGGTATACATACACGCCTGAACCTGCCAGATTTGCCCCGAAAACATCAAAGGTTTGCAATCCTTCCACATCCGGGGATCTCGTTTCAATCCACAAGCGTTTGCCGTGAATGTCAAACATTTCGAAACAAACGGTAGCCGCTTCGGGCAGCCATACGGAAACAGAGGTTTGGTCGTGGAATGGGTTGGGACGTGCAGGAGAAAACAGTATGTTGCCGCTTGCCGATGTGTTGTTGCTCCTGTCTTTTACAAACAAAGCCCTTGTCCGGCTGTCCAAGTCGTACGCTTCGGGGTGAATCATTTCAGGCGCCATGGTGGGCAGTACTGCGGACAAAACATTGTTCATTTTAAAGCCGAACAACACATCACCTTCATCATGATTTTTTGCGACACCATCAAAATCGAGTACACGAAGAATACCGGTTGAAGCATCGTACGACCAGTTTTCCGGATGTACACCCCACAATTCGGTTAATCCCGCAGCTTGCTTACCGAGTTGCAACGCCATTTGCCAGCCGTAAAGGGTAGCATTTTGTGCCAAGTGCACGTTCAGGGTAGTTTCTCCGTCCTCGATACGTTCCTCAAAATACACACCGATCGGCTCGCCTTCGTTGGTGCGGTCGTCTGCATCGCCGGTGAACGATGCCGACAGGTTAGCGTCGCCCATTTTGATGCCCACGAAATTGAAACCCGAAGTGGACAGATTCTGCTGGAGGTTGTTGATGACCAGTTGGTAGGTGTCTACCACAGTATTGAACTGGTTGAGCATGGAGGGATTGGCAAGCGGGCGAATCATACGCCACGATGGGGACTGGGAAAAAGTATCGCTCACACCGAGGATCACTTTGCGTGTTTCCGCAATGTCGAAGGTTGTGACTGATTTGCTGTTGTTTACATCGGCGGACAGAAGCTGGTACATGGAGGTCATGGGGTCCAGGTTCAGGATGTGTTTGCTCATGGTGACCAGGTCGAAGGTGGTCACGCCGTTCACGGCATTGTCGATGCGTTCGGACCGTACGGTGGTTAAATACGATCCGCCCAAGGGTAAATCTGTAATGCTTAAGGCATAGCAGGAATCACTGAAAGCCTGTAGTTTGTTTTTGACAACCGGCATGGTAACACCGCCGGTGGACACAAGCGTGGCTTTCAGCCGAATGGTTTGCAAGGCCGTATTGCTTGCGCTGCGCGCACATCCGGTGAGTTCCAGATCGGCATCGTTGTTGCAATTGCATCCGGCGCCCTGTTGGACGAGCACATACGAATTACAGGAATTGATCAGCCCGTTGCCGTCTTTCACCAAAATTTGTATTGGGTTGAACCCTACATCGCATTTGCCGAATTCGAGGGTAGTGGCGGTTGGGAAGCCCCCGGTGGTATCATCCGTTCGTCGCATGCCCCTTTGAATGTTGTTGGCAGGCGTACAGTTGTCGCTGAGCTGAAGAATGAAAAAATCAACATCAAAATTGATGAGACAATCGGGTGCAGCAAGTGTTTGGGTGAGGCCGTTTAAACAAAGCAGGCTTGGGGGCTGGCAATCGCGAACAGTAATAAGGTAAGTGCAGGAGTTTACATTTCCGCAAAAATCATTGGCGCGCCAGGTGATTTTGTGGGTACCGACAGGCAAGTTTCCAACAAACGTATCGTTGGTCATTTGAATTTCAATACCCCCGTTGTTGTACAAATCGATGCGGTAGAGGTACGTTAGCGTCGAATTCTGACAGTTGGTAAACGCCTTCTCGGTCAGCGTGACCATACCATCCGTACATTGGTTCGGATTGAGGCATACGTTCACGTTTGTACAGGCAGATATCCAAACAATGCTTTGTGCATGCAGAGAAAGACACATTGCCCACGCCAGGATAATAAACAAATACCTTTTCATCGGCTTAGCTTCATCGGTTTGGACCCAAAAAAGCGGTTAAACGCCTTGAGCCGGAAAAATAAAAACCATACAACAAAAATCAGACCAACGGGGAATGTTTGAAGTTTGAAGTTTGAAGTTTAAAGTTTAAAGTTTGAAGTTTGAAGTTTAAAGTTTGGACATGCCCGAAAAAAGTTGACATGGATCTAAAAGCGCAGCTTTTAAAGTGACTTTAAACTTTAAACTTCAAACTTTAAACTTTAAACTTTAAACTTTAAACTTTCTCATCCTCCGCGCGGGAAGTTGGCTTCGTCCTCATCAACGTGGTCGGGTGGCCCTGAGCGCAAAACGCGCAAGAAGAAATATCCGGTTATGGCGATGACCACCACGTTGGCCGAAAGCATCATGATCAGTGCTGAAGTTTGCATGGTGTTTAGGATTTGGCGCTGTTATCAATACGGAGTTTGTCGCGGCCATCGCGCTCACGTTTGAGCTGTGCGATGTACACCATGAATGCGATACCCGCAAACACGGTGAGCAGTCCTATGCGGGAAATATTCACATACAACAGCTTTTTCTGCAAAAAGTCGAGTTTGGCCGGGTCGGTTGCTGCGGCTATTTCCGCGTAAAGGGCTTTGTTGGCAAGCTGGTCGAGGATGCCACCGGAGCTCAGCAAGCTGCCGAGGAATACCGACAAAATGACTATCGGTGTTACGTATTTGATGACAAATTTGAAAAATACGGGTACCTGGATGTCGGCGCCACGGGTAATTTCTTTCCAGCCTTTGTCCATGCCAAACACCCATGCAAAAAGAATGATTTCCAACAAGGCAAAAACCACCAGCGATACGGTACCTGCCCAATAATCGTATTCGTCAAAAACACCGTATTGGAAAAACAGTACGGTTGGTAAGCCCAGGAAAAATACAGCAGTTCCAAAAGCCCAGGCCGCATTTTTGCGTTTCCAACCAAATTCGTCTTGTAAAAACCCCATCACAGGCGTTCCCATAGCGAGCGAAGACGTTACGCCTGCAAAAAACAACAAGCCGAACCAGGCCATGCCGGCTATCGCGGCAAACGTGGGGCCCCATTGCTGGAACAGGTAAGGGAGGGTACGGAAACCGAGGCCCAAACCACCGGTTTTGGTCATTTCCACCACTTTCTCCACGCCAAGGTAACCAACAGAAATGGGGATGAGGATGGCGGCGCCGAGGCACACCTCCACAAATTCATTCATCCAGCCGGCACTCATGGCATTGAGGGCCACATCGTCGTTTTTGCGCATGTAGGAGGCATAACATTGTATGCTTCCCATACCTACGGAAAGGGTAAAAAAGATTTGTCCGGCAGCTGCCAGCCAAACTTTAAAGTCCCAGATGGAAGCGTAGTTGGGCGTCCACAAAAAGTTGAGGCCTACAGTCCCGTCGTTTACGGCGCCCGCTTCACCGGCAGTCAGGGTAATGCCGCGAACAGCGAGGAAAATGCCGAAAAAGATCAGCAATGGCATGCCCACTTTGGCTGCTATTTCTACGCCGCCACTCAAGCCGCGCGAAAGGATGTAAGTGTTCAGTAAAAGGCATACGACCCAAAAAATAATGGGCTCGGTGGTGCCCAGGGAGACGTATTGGGTAAACATATCGCTTACTGCCTCGGTAGACTGGCCCGAAAAGGCGCCGTTGATGGATTTCCAAACGTAAGCCAACGTCCAACTTTCGAGGTAACAATAATAGGATGCTA
Organism: Chitinophagales bacterium; assembly: GCA_038249605.1. Taxonomy (GTDB): domain Bacteria; phylum Bacteroidota; class Bacteroidia; order Chitinophagales; family Saprospiraceae; genus M3007. The sequence goes on from JBBSDH010000033.1 coordinate 24,182, forward strand.
CGGCCAGATTGGTAAAAATACCAAATACGCCGACGTATTTCCACATCTTTCCACGGCTCATGTTGTTGAGGATGAAGGGCGTAGAGTGGTCGCCACGCATACCGCCAAAACGGCCCATGCTCCATTCCACAAACAACAGTGGAATGCCCATGATGAGAAAACAGATCAGGTAGGGAATGATGAAGGTGCCGCCGCCGTTCTGGATGGCCTGGACGGGGAATCGCAAAAAGTTTCCCAAGCCCACGGCGTTGCCTGCCATTGCGAGTACCAGACCGACGCGTGATCCCCAGTTTTCGCTGGTTTTAGTTGTTGCAGTCATGAAGGAAGAGCGGGTGTAGTTTTTCGTTTGTGCAAAGACGCCTTGCTTTGTTTGCCCTAAGCACCTAAAGCAAGCATTAAATCGTTTTCGCGGCCAAGATAGGTAAAAATGGTAATCCGGCTAACCCATGCCGATCGTATACTTTTCTTGCCCTTTGTGTTAAAACCTTACACCTTTGCGTATGACTGTTTTTATAAGCCGCGAACTCAACAATTACGGATCGTTCCACACCATCCTCTCGTCTGCGGGACACGAGGTCCAGGGTACATCGCTTATCCACCTGGAACCCATGCTTTTTGCACAGCCCCCTTTAGCCGACTGGTTGTTTTTTGCCAGCGCCAATGCGGTTTCCTTTTTTTTCAACAGGCAACGTGCCATGCATTGGCCCATCCCTGCGCCAAAAATTGCAGCACTCGGTCCTGCCACTGCCGAAGCCATAAAAAAAATCGGGGTGCAATCCGATTTTTGCGGCACCGGCGATCCGGAAGAAACAGCCATGGCTTTCGCCGCTGAAGCCGCCGGGCAAAAGGTGCTGTTCCCTGCTGCAAGCCATTCAAGGCAAAGTGTGCAAAGGTTGCTTGCAGGACTTGTCGACGGTTTGCATTGGTCCGTATACGACAACCGGCCCATTCATGCACCTCCCAGGAGTACGGCAGATGTGCTTGTCTTTACCAGTCCTATGAATGCAATCAATTACCTCGAACACCACACTATTTTGCCCGGACAAAAAGTTGTCGCCATAGGAAACACCACCGCTGAAACCCTGCGGGGAAAAGGAATTGTGTCGGTTACTGTTGCCGGTTCTCCCGATGAAATTGCCATGGCGGAGGCAGTATTGCGGTTTACACACACAGAGTAACGCGGAATTTCTATTTTTGCCGCAACAGCATCAAACAACATGGCAAAAAAGCAATTACCGAGAACCCCTCAGAAACCGCAACCGGTTCAACGAAGTGCCCCTTCAAAATCCAAACCCGCCACAACCAAAGCGGTTGGTAACGGCTGGGAGCCCATCGGCTGGCTGCGTTATGCACTTATTTGTCTGGCCATTACTGCGGCTTGTTACATTCCTTCGTTGAGCAACGGCTTCGTCAACTGGGACGATCCGCCCAACTTCCTTGAAAATCCGAACCTGGAGGTTTTGGACTTCGAAAGTCTGAAAAATATTTTCAGCATCGAAAAAGGCGCTGTAATTGGCAATTACAACCCGCTGCCCGTTTTTACTTTTTATGTTGAAAAATGGATTGCTGGCGATTTCGATAGCACTTTGATGCACGGCACCAACCTGCTGTTCCACTTGCTGTCGGTTTTTTTTGTTTACCGGTTGCTTTTGCACATGGGCATCGGCATGGCTGGCGCATTCATCGGCGCCCTCTTGTTTGGCATCCATCCCATGCGTGTGGAATCGGTGGCATGGGTGACGGAGCGCAAGGACGTTCTTTTTGCCACCTTCTTTTTTGCTGCCCTGATGGTTTACGTACGGTGGATCAAAACAGGAGATTCCGGCAAACGAACACCATTGTACGTCCTGATGATTGGATTGGCCATACTGGCACTTTTTTCCAAGGTTCAGGCCGTAACCCTGCCTTTGTCGATGCTTGCGCTTGATTACTGGTTTAGGCGCAAGGAAAGTTTTTTCAAACTGGTTTTGGAAAAAACGCCGTTTTGGATTCTTTCCCTTGTTTTTGGTTTGATCAACATTTATACCCTGAAAGCCCAGGGTTCTACCAACGACGATGTAACCAATTTCAACATCGTGGATCGACTGTGCATC
>JBBSDH010000034.1:0-26271 GCA_038249605.1 Chitinophagales bacterium
ACACCTTCAACCTGTCGGTTTCTGGTTGCCGCCTTCTTACCTCGATCCATTTTTTAAAAAACATCCAAAGCTGCTTCATGGGCTGAACAAACTGGAAAAAAAGTTCCGGCAGCCCTTCTGGGCCTCTGGAGCAGATCATTTTTTAATCGTAAGTCGTAGGTCGTAAGTTGTGGGTCCGAAGTCGTAAGTCCGAAGTCGGCATTTGGCTTTGGATTTAAATAAAAAAATGCCCTATTGCTTGGTTTGCAAATGGTGGGCATTTTTTTCGGACTTCGGACTTTTACTGTTTTATCCTGTACAGATCAACACTTTCCTCCATGATGATGGGTTGTTTTTCTCCTTCGATGAAAAAGGTATCGCGTTCAACGCGTGATATCCGTTCGGTCATGTCGAGTTGGGGGGGCTTACTGATGGGAAGTGCACTAAGGTAGCGGAAGGTGCTGGTGTCGGCGTGCATGCCATTGATGGCCATATTGATCAGGGGTGGGATGTGGCCCTGTGGCAGGCTGAATGTTGTTTTGGAAATGCTGGCTTGACCGAAATCGAGCGAATCGGCATGTTGCATCTGAAATTTACTTTCGTAAATCTGGGCATTTCGAAATTTGACATTTTGCAATATCGTGTTGTCAAAATTAGCAAATTCGAAGGAGCAATTGCTGAAATCGCAGTTTTCAATACGCGCGCCGTCAAAACGGGCAAAATTGAACAAAGCGCCCTGTAGGTTGTCCCCCATGCCCGAAGCCTTTACATCGTACAATTCTGCACCTTCGAGGTTGGCATTGGTTAGGTCGGCGCCGGAAAGCGATATAAAGGAAAAACGCACATTCGACAAATTGATGTTGCGCAGGAAGGAACCGTCCAGACTCACTTTTTCCAGGGTAGAATAGGAAAAATCAGCCAGGAGGTAAATCTTTTCATAGGTATCCGCATGGAGTTTGCTGGCGACTAAGCTGAGCAAAAGTTGTCCGCGTTCGGGACTGGTCATTTTGGCGGTTATGCTGTCTCCTTCCAAAAAACGGTAAGGCAACAGGGCCTTGCTGAGGGCTACAATGCGTCCGATGAGCTGTGGGGAAAGCTGGCGTTTAACCGGATTTTGCTTCAACTCATCATCAATCCGGTTGAGCACGTTGTCGAACAAAAACACAAAAGAACTGCGTCTTTCGGCTTCCTGGAGGTAAGTTTGTTGTTCGATGCGTTTGTTCTGAATATCCAATTTTTCGTTTTGCTTTTTCAAATAATACGTTTGCAAAACAATTATGCTCAATGGCGCCAGGGCCAGCATCAGGGTAATGGTACCTACGCGGGTAAGACGGTGCAGGGTGGCGTAAATCGCATTTTTTAAAGTATTCCGCTCAAGCCGGGCATCGTACAACTCATCAATAAGCTGCGACACGCTGTTGTACAGCGGTCTGCCGGTAAGGGTGCTCACCGCCAAACGATACAGGTTGGCCTTGATCTTTTTATTTTTTCCCAAACGAATTTCCAAAGCATCAAGACGCTCCCGAAGACGCCTGTTCTCCGTTTCCAATTCGTGTTGTTTGTGGTTGTTGGTATTTTCCATATCCGCAACTGCGTGGGCAATATTACTTCTTTTTATCGTGCCCTACTATGCTAATCATAACGTATTGAAGTAACTTTGTTGTATGTTTCAAAACTACCCGGGCGGCTCCATCGACGTGCTGCTCAGTCACAGCTATTTTTTGGCCGACGACCGTCGGGAGCAACAAATCATGCGTCCTTATCCGCCGCTGGGTTTGCTGTGCCTCTCCGCATGGTTCGAAAAACATGGCATAGTCCACGAAGTTTTTGACAGCACGTTTTATTCTGCACAACAACAACGCGAACGCCTGCTAGAGCTTCAACCTCGTGTACTGGCCCTCTATGCCAATTTGATGACCAAAACAAAGGCCATAGAACTCATGCAATTCGTGCGCAGCCACGAAGCGCTCAAACATACCCTTGTACTACTCGGTGGCCCCGATGTAACCCACAACGCAGAAGCCTACCTCGACGCCGGCGCGCACCTCATCGCAGTGGGTGAAGGCGAACAAACCGCTCTTGAGGTGGTTCTGGAAGCCCGAAATGCCAGCCCCGATTTTTCATGGGTGGCCGGTGTGGTTTACCGTCTGCCCGACGGCAAGCTGCAACGCAATGCACCCCGCGAAAAATTGCGCGAACTCGATGAGTTGCCCTTTCCTGCCCGCCACAACATCGACCTCTCCCTTTACCTCGAGGCCTGGAAAAAAGCCCACGGACAAAGCGCAGTCAGCATCAGTACCCAACGCGGATGCCCTTACACCTGCCGATGGTGCAGCACCGCTGTGTACGGACAAAGTTACCGACGCCGGAGCCCGCAAAACGTGGCGGATGAAATCGAAATATTGCAAAAACAATACAAATTCGACCTCATCTGGTTCGTTGACGATGTGTTTACCGTATCCCACAAATGGCTTAGGGAATTCCACGATGTCCTGAAAGACCGCAACCTCAACATCGCATTTGAGTGCATCACACGAGCCGACCGCATGAATGCCGAAGTGGTTCAACTGCTGCGCGACAGTGGATGCTTCCGTGTGTGGATCGGCGCGGAAAGTGGATCGCAAACGGTGATCGATGCCATGGACCGCCGGGTGGATGTGCAACAGGTGCAACGCATGATACGCACCGTGCGCGATGCTGGCATACAGGCGGGTACCTTCATCATGCTGGGATATCCGGGCGAAACAGAAGAAGATATACGGCAAACTGTAGCCCACCTCAAAGCCGCCAACCCCGACCTGTTCACCATCACGGTAGCCTATCCGATCAAAGGCACAGGGCTTTTTGAAGAAGTGCAGGCAGTGAGCAATGTTTCGGAACTGGACTGGAATACAACCTCCGACCGCGACATCGAATTCAAACGCACATACCCGCGGCGTTACTACAATTATGCCGTGCGCTGGACGGTCAACAGCGTGCACTGGCACAAAGCACGCATGAGTGGGAGAATGTTTGCACCTTCCAGTATAAAATTCGGGATGAAAACCGCGTTGGCCAGGGTGGGTATGTTGATAAACAGATTTTGAAAGATTTAAACAGAAGGTTCACTCGACGCGGCATTAGTATTCCCGCCCCAATAAAGCCTCTATAAAACTTCGAACCACGGTTTTTCGCGCTTCTGGAACCTGTACGGCATCCAGGTGGCGGAAAGCTTCTTCCTGGTACTGTTGTTTGGCGGCTTCAATGTGGGTAGGGATGTTGTTGCGATCAAAAAGGTTGCGCACCGCAGCAATTTTGGCATCGGGGTGCTCGCTGCCGGTTTCCATAAGTTGGTTCAGTTCGGCACAATCGGCTTCCGAAGCCACCTCGAGGGTTTTGAGGACCAGCAGCGTTTTTTTGTTTTGCAAAATATCTCCACCCACTTGTTTGCCGAATTTTGCGGGGTCGCCGTAGGTGTCGAGCAGGTCGTCCTGTATCTGAAAAGCGGTACCTGCCAAACGACCGAAATGGTAAAGATGCTGCGCATCGTCTTGGTGAGCGCCGGCACAAAGGGCGCCCATTTCGAGGGCGCCACCGAGCAGAACAGCCGTTTTCAGCTCGATCATCTTCAGGTATTCCGGGATGGTGACGTTGTCGCGGGTTTCAAAATCGACGTCCATCTGTTGGCCTTCGCAAACGCCGATGGCCACACGGTTGAACGTTTCGAGTAAGACAGGCACCATGTCGGACGTTGCGGCCTGGCTCAGGAACTGGTAGGCGTAAATAAGCATCACGTCGCCGCTAAGAATACCCGTGGTGGTATTCCACCGCGTATGCACCGTCGGCTGACCGCGGCGCAAGGGCGCAGCGTCCATGATGTCGTCGTGCATGAGCGAAAAATTGTGGAACAATTCCACGGCCCAGGCGGCTGGAAGGGCTTCTGCTAAAGTATCGCTGTCGCGAAAAAGCTCGTAACCCATGAGCAGGGTAGCAGGCCTCAGGCGTTTGCCTCCAAGCGTCAGGATGTAGTCGCAAGGCTCATACAACTGCCTGGGATTCACCGGAAAGGACTGTTCGCCAGCGTACTGAGCGATGCGTTCGAGCAATTCCGGAAGCGTATGCATCATGATCAGATGACGCGGTTGGTATCAAAAGCTTCGAGGTAATCGGCTACGCGGCGAATGAACGAGCCTCCGAGGCTGCCGTCAACGATGCGGTGGTCGTAGCTCATCGACAGGAACATCATGTGGCGGATGGCGATCACGTCGCCCTGTTCGGTTTCGAGTACAGCCGGTTTTTTCTTGATGGCGCCCATGGCCATGATGGCCACCTGGGGCTGGTTGATGATGGGTGTTCCCATTAAGTTGCCAAAGGTGCCCACGTTGGTGAGCGTAAACGTGCCACCCGAAATTTCATCGGGTTTGAGCTGACTGGCGCGTGCGCGGGTGGCCAGGTCGTTTACCGATTTGGCCAAACCTGCGAGGTTCAGGTAATCGGCATTTTTGATCACCGGAACGATGAGGTTGCCCGAAGGCATGGCGGCAGCCATACCGATGTTGATGTCTTTTTTTACAAGAATACGTGTTCCGTCCACCGATGAGTTGATCATCGGGAAATCGCGGATGGCGCGGGCTACGGCTTCGATGAAGATGGGCGTGAAGGTGATGTTTTCGCCGTATTGTTTTTTGAAACTGTCTTTGATTCGGTTGCGCCAAAGCACGACGTTGGTCATGTCGACTTCCACAAAAGAGGTTACGTGCGGACTGGTGTGCTTGCTCATCACCATGTGGTCGGCGATGAGTTTGCGCATGCGGTCCATTTCCACAATTTCCACATTGCCGCTCACACTTACGGCCGGACGTTGTTCGACAGGTTGTTGAACGGGTGCTGGTGCTGTAACTGCGGGTTGTTTGCCGCGGTTGGTCACGTATTCGAGGACGTCTTTTTTGGTCACGCGGCCTTCCATGCCAGAGCCTGCGATGGCTTCAAGTTCGGTGTTGGAGATGTTTTCCTCTTTGGCGATGGTGCGTACAAGCGGCGAGTAAAAACGGCTGCTTTCGCTGCTCATTGAGCGTTGTTCACTTACGGGTTGGGCTGATGGTGCGGGTGCTGTTGCTGCAGACGCCGGTTGGGCTATGGCGGGTGAGGCGGCGGGCTGGGCGCTGCCAGCTTCGGTTTCTATGATGGCGATGGCTTTGTTGATGGCTACCGTTTCATTTTCGGGAAACAAAATTTCCATCAAAACACCCGCTACGGGCGAGGGCACTTCGCTGTCAACCTTGTCGGTAGCGATGTCGAGCACCGGTTCATCAAGCTCCACACGATCACCTGGCTTTTTGCGCCATTTCAGGATCGTTGCTTCCATGATGCTTTCGCCCATTTTGGGCATCACAAGTTCTACACGCGCCATAAGTTTTGGTTTTATTTTGTTAGAGCGCCGCAAAGGTACAATCAATGACCGTATTTTGCACTTGGAATGCCCTGTTTTGGAATTTAATTTTGCAACATACCGCCAAACGCCATGAACGTCCGCAACCTCATTTTTGATTTTGGAAACGTACTTTTCGACCTCGACCTGCCGCGTATTCCGCAGGGTTTTCAGGAACTTCTGGGCGACCAATACCAGGAAGCCTGGGAAAAACTGGCCCGCAACCAGGTGTTTGAATTGTACGAAACGGGTGGACTTACTTCCGCGGAATTCATCGATGCCCTGCGCTTTTCTGCCTCCCCGGCACTCAGCGCCGAAGCCGTGGTAACGGTGTGGAATTCCATTTTCCTCGACATGTCCCGCGAGCGGCTCGACATGCTCACCAACCTCCGTCAAAACTACAAGGTGTACCTGCTTTCCAACATCAACGAAATGCACGAACACTGGATTGCCGATTACATGCTGCGTACCCACGGCGTTACCCATTTCGAAGCCACCTTTTTCGACGGTGTGTACTATTCCCACCTCCTGCGTCTGCGCAAACCCGATCGAGAAATTTACGAATACGTACTCGCCGATGCCGAAATGAAACCGGAACAAACGTTGTTTTTTGATGACCTGGAAGTGAATATTCAGGCGGCAAATGCCTTAGGCATCCGGGGTGTAGTGCATCCTTTGGGAACAGAAATCATCACGCACGTGGAGCACTATACAAGCATAGGTAAGAAATAAAACATCTTAGGACACAAAGGAAACACATTAGGGCACGTTAGATTTGATTGTGGGTTACGAGACATGTCGTCTCAAGGTAAAACACCATGATCCATGGCCTAATATCAAATCTGATGTGTCTTAATGTGTTCCCTTTGTGCTTTAATGTGTTTACAAATTATCCCAATTGTACAGCACCTTGCTAAAGTCAAGCGCCTTCAAATCCTTTTCCCGGATAAAAAAGTTGCCCACACCCATGTCGCCCCACTGGAGGTCCATGCGTTCATCGGAGTCGAGTTGAAACAGCAAGATCATGGGATCGTTGGCATTGCGCGGATCGTCCTGGGTGAAATATGCGTAGCCTCCTACACGGTGGCTCTGAGCGTTCACCGATTTGCCGAAGGCGTCAATTACATCCCATTCGCGTGCGCCGAACTGCTGGAAAAAGTCCTGTCCAAAAATTTGTCCGAAACGGTAATCTGTAGTTGGCGCGTAAGAAAGCCCGGGTTCAAAAACAAGCGGATACGACTCGTCGGGGTGGTGGGGCAGCAAATCTTCATCCGCCTCCGGCAAAACGGGTTTATTTTGCAGGGCTAATGTATCGGAAACAGGGTCGGGGTAAAACACCACACGGAAATTTTCCTGTTCTTCGCCATCTTCAAAATTGATGCCGTAGTGCTCATCGTTGAAAATGAAAAACTGCAATAAGCCTTTTTCCGGAAACGGATCGAGACGGGGGAGATCGGCAAAATTGATCTGTGCGAGGAAGTACAATACTTCACCGGCGCGATTGACGGGCCATTTCGCGTTTTTGAGCAGGTAAGGCATACCTCCCACCTTGCTTTCAAGGGGTGTTGTTTGGCGTTCGTTTTGGGAAATTGCCTTGATGCAGGGCATTTGGGTTTGGAGCAGTTTGTCGCGGAAAGGCTCCAATTCAGGGGGCAGGGAAGCAATCATGGTTTGATTGGTCGTTTTTCGAGGTAGAAATCCTCTTTTTCGCGCATCATGCGCTCTAAATCTTCCGATTTGTCGCCGTATCCGGCCATGTGCAAAACACCGTGGGCCATCACGCGTTGCAGTTCGTGTACAAACGTTACACCCTGGATGTTGGCATTTTCGGTCACGCGTTCGGAGCTGATGTACACATCGCCTTGGAGTTCTTTGTCGCCCTCTTCGTGGAAAGGGAAAGTGATGATGTCGGTATAATAATCGTGCTTGAGGTATTCCACGTTTACGCCGCGCAGGTATTCGTCGGAGCAAAAAATAAAGTTGATTTCGCGCACCGATTTTCCTTCGGTTGTGGCGATGGCGGACAACCAAACGGCAATCGCCTCCGGATCGGGCAGATCGAAGGCGATGTCTTCAAAATGAAAAGTTACAGGTGTTTCCGGTTCCTCGTAGGGCAAATCGGGAAATTGCATCAGCAAAGTTTAAAGCGCATTTCCACCGTACTTCCTCCGCGCATGAAACGGCATTCGTCGCTCAGGTGGCGTATCAGGTACAGCCCTCTTCCACCGCATTCTGCGATGCGTTCGTTGCAGGTAGGGTCAGGAACTTCGGTGGGATTGAATCCGGGGCCTTCATCGGACACGCGTATGGACAGCGCATCTTTCTGGCGGCGGAGCGAAATAGAAACCGACTTTGAGCAATCGCAGCCGTTGCCGTGTAAAATGGCATTCGTAACTGCTTCGGTCAAACTGATGAGTATGTTGCCGTGCGTGTCGGGCGAGAGGTTGTATCGTTGGACTACATCTTGTACAAAATTTTCAACTTTCGAGACGTTTTCAGGGTTGGATGGGAGTGTCAGGTTGGTGTGTAAATCGCTCATTCGCAAGTAAGAGTTTAGACTAGCTGCACAATTAACTGGTGTACACTCATGGGTGGATTAAAACACAGACGCTGGGATTATCAAGCACGCTCTAAAAAACTGCAATGCTTTTACAAAACGATGCAATTTAAGATAGTGTTAACAATCCGCGCAAGGGGGTGCTGAAAAAAAAACCACGGCAACACCCCAAAACGACTATTTATACGTTGAAACGACCTCAAAGTAACGTTATCCACGAAAGATTGTTGAAAAATAATCTTAAAAATAAATCCAACAAACCCAATTCCCTCGTAAATACCCAAGTTATGTACTGCAAATCCTGATCAAAACTCAGCACTCCCGGGAAAACGAGGGAACGCAATCACGTCGCGGATGTTGGTCATGCCGCTCACAAAAAGCACCAGGCGTTCGAATCCGAGACCAAATCCGGCGTGTGGACAAGTGCCGAAACGGCGCGTATCCAAGTACCAGTCAAGCTCTTCGTGGGGGATGTGCATTTCGGTCATGCGTTGCTCCAGACGGCTGAGCCGTTCTTCCCTTTGGGAGCCGCCCACAATTTCGCCAATGCCGGGAAAAAGTATGTCCATAGCCGACACGGTCGGACCGGGCACGCCCTCCCGCGGTTCATCCTGACGCATGTAAAACGCCTTGATGGCAGCGGGATAGTTGGTGAGAATAACCGGTTTTTTGAAGTGTTTTTCCACTAGGTAGCGCTCGTGTTCGCTCTGGAGATCGGTACCCCAACCTTCTACCGGAAACTGGAATTTGCCCTTTTTGTTCGGGTTCGAGTTTTTCAAAATATCGATGGCCTCGGTGTAGGTGAGGCGCACAAAAGCGTTGTCTGTCACAAAGCGCAGTTTTTCGACAAGCGCCATTTCCGAGCGCTGGTCCTGCGGTTTGCTTTTTTCCTCTTCAAGCAGTCGTTCCTCCAAAATTTTCAGATCTTCGGCGCAGTGTTCGAGGGTGTAGCTGATCACGTATTTCAACATTTCCTCGGCGAGGTTCATGTTGTCGTTCAGGTCGTTGAATGCGACTTCGGGTTCGATCATCCAGAACTCTGCCAGGTGGCGCGTGGTGTTCGAGTTTTCGGCGCGGAACGTAGGGCCGAACGTGTACACTTCACCCAGGGCCATAGCGGCGAGCTCGGCTTCGAGCTGTCCGGAAACGGTGAGGTTCGTGGCGCGACCGAAAAAATCCTGCGAAAAATCGATCTCGCCCTGCTCGTTGCGGGGCGTTCCGTCGAACGGAAGGGTACTCACCCTAAACATCTCACCTGCACCTTCTGCATCCGATGCGGTGATCACGGGCGTGTGCAGGTACACAAAGCCGCGGTCGTTGAAAAACTTGTGTATCGCGAACGCCAAGGCATGGCGCAGGCGGAACAAAGCGCCGAACGTGTTGGTGCGGAAACGCAGGTGGGCGTTTTCGCGCAAAAACTCCAGCGATTGTTTTTTGGGTTGCAACGGGAAAACCTCCGGGTTGCAGTCGCCGTAAATGGTGATCTCACTCGCCTTTACTTCCAGGCGTTGCCCTTTGCCCTGCGACTCCAGCAACATGCCGCGTGCTCCAATGGCTGCACCGAACTTGATGCGCTCAAGAATGGCAGGATCGGTATTTTCAAAATCAACCACCACCTGCAACTGCTGGGCGCAGGAGCCGTCGGACAAAGCGATGAACTGGTTGTTGCGGAAAGCGCGCACCCAGCCTTTCACCGTGACTTCGGTGTTGATGGGCTCGTTGCGTAGGAGATCGGCGATTTTGATGCGCATGGGTTGTGTTTGCTTTTAAAGGGCGCAAAAGTAGAGGTTTTTTGTGAAAAAATCAGATTTTGGATGGATTGACTTGATTTGGCAGTGTGCATACGCTTGCTGATTTTGACCAATTTGTTAAAAAATCGGATTTGGTGGGCATACTTGTCCTTTCCGAATGACCTTTGCGCCTTTGAGGCCACTTACCTTTGTAATCAAGATCCTAACCGAACATGCATCTCCGTTGCTATCCGTTTTTTCTCGCAATACTCTTCACGGCCATTAGCGCCCCTGCACAAACAACCTACACGTTTAACGGCGGCATCTTCGTAAGTCCATGGGATAACCCAGCTACCTGGACGCCCTCCGGCGTTCCGGGTCCAAACGATACAGCCATCATCAACATCCAACCAGGCAGCAACAGCGCCCTGATGTTTCACGACACATTTTCCGTGGGTACCCTGCGCATCCGCTCGTATTTCGATTTACTGGGATCGGGCAAACTCACCGTACTCGACTCCTTTTATACCTCCTACCCCGGCTACTGCTTCATCAACCTGAGCCTTGCCGAAGGCGCACATGGCCGGGTTGACGACGCCGACTACGCAGGGCCGGGCGCTTTTCACGTGTTCAACAATGTATTGGCCGTCGACGGAGCCATGCTGTTCGACGCGGCACATGTGTCGGTGGTGGAAGGCCGCATCAACGGTACGGTCACAGTAAAACAAGGCCGTTTGTTAGGCCACCAGATCGTAAACCCCATCGGCCGATTGGTTTTCGATCCTCCTGCTGGCGATACGCTTTCCATCGGTCGCATCACCAACCGCGGCAAAGTGGTGTGGAAAAACGGCCATTTGCGCAACCTCAAACGCCGGTTCGTAAACGAAGGTCTATGGCTGATGGAGGCCTCAGGCCATGCCATCCTCAACGATTCTACACACATCGACAGCCTCTTTGTGAATACGGGCATCCTAAACGCCGCCTCGGTGTCGTTGCAAACCCACCTGATCAACAGTGGCACCATTGCCGTAGTCGACAGCGCCGTTTTAACGCTCGAAGACGGCATGCATTTTTATGAAGGCATCTTTTCCGGTGGCACCCTTCGCCTGCGTGGCGATACCTCCACCGTGTTTGGGTACATCGCTTCCACAAGCCTGAAGGTTTTCGACATCGACCATACGGTATTGAATGTGTACGAACCGTTTAATCCGGCCGATACCCTCCGGCTGAGCGATGCGGAGGTGATAGGCCCAGGAAGTCTGAAGGTTACCGGCCACCTCAACTGGCAAGGTGGTACACTCAACGTTCCAGCGCATGTTTTTCCCGGCGCAACGGCCGAAATCTGGACTGGCGTGTTGCCTCCGGTAGCCGAATATTCTTTTTTTAACGAAGGAAACGTGACTCAAAGCGGCGTTTTTTTTTCCAACGGCGACTGTGTCAATGCAGGAGAATGGCAAATTTCCGATGGGCAGCCTGCAGGCATTGCAGGACTTGGATCGTTTGAAAACATTGGCTCCGTGGTTCTTTGCGGCGACACTTCGGGTTTGCTCACTTTCAACGTACCCGTGACCAATCAACCCTCCGCAACATTCGCCGGCATTGGCGCCATCTCGTTCGGCATGGAGCTCAACAACCTCGGTTTGGTGGAACCCGGATGCGCAGTGGGTACACTGACCCTTGCCCAGGATTTCGATACCGGGGCAGGCGTGACACTCGACGTGGAAGGCGACCAACCCGGACAATACGACCGCCTTGTGGCCTTCGGAGATGTTTCAGCAAGCGGTACCCTGAGTATACAAACGCCACCTGGCCTCATCCTTGCCGATACGATCGACATCATCAATACAGCGGGCGTCTTCACAGGTGTGTTTGCAGAAGTGGTGGTGCCGCCGGATTTCAAGGTGCTATACCGTCCAAACGGCGTTTCCCTTTCCTACAGTCCAATGGTGGGTACTGCAACAACCGGGCTTGCGTCGCCTTGGCAACTTTCACCAACCATCGCCACAAACGAAGTAAGACTTGCTACATACGCACCTTCCGAGGATAATCTCAACGTTTGGGTAGTGGATGCACAGGGCCAAATCGTGCAGGTCTTGTTTTTGGAAAACAGCATGCAGGAACTCACCATCCCCGTTGCCGATTTGCCCGCAGGTTTGTACCATGTTCAGGTCGTCAACGGAAAGGAATCCTTTAACCTGAAATTTGTGAAATTGTAAATAAGTTTGAAGTTTAAAGGGGGGCTGGGCATGCCCAAAATTATTTGACAAGTAGTGAGTTTAAAGATAGCAAATGTTTTAGGTCTGTGAGTCTGCCCTTTGCATGTCCACCCCTTCAAACTTTAAACTTCAAACTTTAAACTTTTTTCACTCCACCTTCAGCGTCCTCACTTCCCCGGTAGGTGTCACCAAAACAAATTCTTTCTGGTTTTTCACCTGCGTTAACGGCTTTCTTTCCGGCAGGGTAAACCGAACCACCAGATTGTAGGAAAATTGCACGGCAGGTTCCAGGATTTCTGGATTGATCACCAAATCGTAATCGTTTGCCGGCACGGCGTTGTAAAAGCGTGAAGTGGGTTTGTCGGCAGAAACCACCACATTTTTGTCGCCTGCATCCAGGTTTTGGGTACTGAAAGCCTGGTAGCTTTCGTAACGGTTGATGGGGTAGGCCACCCAGGCGTTTTCGGCCGAGATGACGTAAGCCGAATCGAGGTTTAGTCCCAGGGCCAAGTACTGTTTTTTGGTTTCTTTCAAATAGTCAAAAGCTGCGGCGCGCAACTCGGTGTACACCTTTTGTTGGTCGGTCACAAAATAATCCACCTTCACGATGTCGTAAATTTCCTGTTTGGCTGCGGCCGTTACGATGCGGTCAAGCAAGGCCGGATTGGCGTACCGGATGTGCACGTTTTTTTGCAGTTCGAAACCTTTGGGTATTTCGGTGAAAGTCTTTTTGGAAAACAGTTTTTTGCTCACGTCGTACTCGTATTTGGGCAAAAAATTCACCATATCGACGTAAATGTCGGCAACCGGAATGCCCATGGCTTTCAGGTCGTTCAAAAAACCATCGAGGCGGGTGTTCATCAGGTTGTTGGTTTCGTCGGCCGTGCGTCCCAACTGTACGAGGTTGAAAATGGCCGTGTAAGCGTCGGCTTTTTGGTTCGACAAGGCGTTGATGCTGATTTCCAGCGCATTGTCCGATACAAAATGCGCGGCTTTGGGAACGCCCCGGTACTGGGCGTTGAAATTGACGTTGGAGTACGTTTGCTGTTGGTTTCCGTAATTGCCCATCACTTGGGCGGAAAGGCTGCCGGCAAGCAGTAAAAATGGAAATATGGTTTTCATAAAGCAGTTTGAAGCTCGAAGCGTTAAGTGAATCAGGTTTGAAATGGTGACAGGTTTAAGATGCGATTTTGGCACTTTATTGCATAAAATCTTGTAAATATATTTCAAAAAGCAAATTGGCAGTCGTTCCATGAAAAACCTGCGGTGCATTCAATCAAACCTTTGTGCTACCTTTGCAAACGAAATTGACGTTCTGCTGTTTTATACGTCTCAACCCGCGAAGGAGAACGCACAACCATGCTTATAGAAGTTTTCAAAAGTAAAATACACCGCGTACGCGTCACGCAAGCCGACCTGAACTACATTGGCAGCATCACCATCGACGAAGCATTGATGGAAGCTGCCAACATCATGGAAGGTGAAAAGCTGCAAATCGTAAACAACAACAATGGCGCACGCCTCGAAACCTACGCCATACGCGGCGAAAGGGATACAGGCGTCATCTGCCTCAACGGCGCAGCAGCGCGTATGGTACAGGTAGGCGATGTAGTCATCATCATTTCCTACGCCTATCTTACCCCGGAAGAAGCCAAAACCTTCCGCCCCATTGCCGTTTTTCCGGACGAGAACAACCGGTTGGTGAAGTCGTAAGTAACAGATTTAAATAGATTACACCGAAGGTTCTCGCAGATTTTCGCAGAAAATTTTTGAACGTATTCTGCGAAAATCTGCGCTTTAAATCTGTGTACATCTGCGTGAACCTTCGGTATAATCTTTTTAAATCTGATTTCTGACCAACATACAACGCATTTTTTCCCCGTCCCAAACGCCGCTCACCCCCACAAGCCGCCCGCCGGCCATCGCCACCCAGCGCCATCCATCCGCCTCCGTACACTGAAGCGGTAAGGCGTCGCCAGCTTCGTCGTACACATAAAAATTTCCGTTGGTGCCTGTGGCAAAACCAAGCTTTGGGAAGGTTGCCGGAAAATGGCCGAGCCAAGGGTTTTGTCCCAACGCCAGGGCATAAGCATCGGAAAAAGCTTTGATGCTTTCAAATCCGGGCAGTTTTTCCACTTTTTTGGGTAAAATTTTCCATTCTTGAAACGGAATTGCCCTTAACGGGAAGGCCGACGGATAAAATGCCAGGGGCGCCTGAACGATGTCGCCTACTGCGGGAGAGGGTTCGTAGGCGCCACCGAAGGCGTAATCGATCAAAACGGCGTTTCGCAACGTGCGGCCGCCAAGCAGCCACGTTCGGCGTACGCTGAGTTGTTTTTCCAGGGTTTCTTCAGTTTTTCCCACTACCGCCCACGCGTCGTCGACGCGCTCGCCGGTTTGCAACACTTTTTCTTTGGGTATGGCAATGCCGAGGAAAGTTTGCAAGTCTGCTGCCTGTTCATCGCTCAGGTACTCGCGGCGGCGGAAGGCGTGCATGGCCAAACAGATGTCCGACAAACATTTCACAACAGATTCGGTCCACGACAGATTTTCGGGGGGGATGGCAGCGAGCAGACGAAGGGTGCGGCTGAGGCCTGTGAGTGAAGCGTCGGCCATGCGGGAAGCGATCATTTCGAGGGCTCCCGGGTTTTCGTACACGATGGTGGCCAGTCCGCGGCGCAGGGTGTCATTAAGCCACATTTCCAGGTCTTCCATGCCGCGTTCGGCGCGGTCGAGGCGTTCGTGTCGGCGTTGCACGCGTGCTGCTTCGCGGGTCGGCGCATTGTCGGGCAGTGATGTGGCAGGTTTTCCTGTCAGGAGGTTTTGCGCCCAGAGAGGCAGGTCTCCTTCGCAGGGGGTAAAAAATTCCGGCTGTTGGGCGGCGAGCAGTTCGAGGGCAAGGGCGTGCCAGCAGGGTTTTGGAAAAAAGGGACAGGTGCAATAAAGTTGGCCTCCGTCGGCATGGATCAGGATGCCGTGTGAAACGCCGTGCAGACGGGCAAAAACGAAAGATTGTTGCCGCGAGGGCTCATCGAAAAAAGCCGGATGGGCAAAGGTTTGCGCGCGATCGGCCGGCATGGTGTTGATCAGGATTGAAAAGCGTCGGAATCGTCCTCGTCGGAATCGTGTATAAGTGTCTGGCCGCCACCGAGAATCCCGAGAGTGGTCATGGCGCGTTCACTGGCGAGTTGTTCGGCGCTTTTTTTGTTGAAATCGTCGGCTGTGCCCAGTTTGCGGCCGTCGACATACACGGCGACTTTAAACTTATCGCGTTTTTCACTTTTGTATTTGGTCAGTACCTTGTATTCGATGGAGCGGCCGTTTTTCTGGCACCATTCGAGGAGTTGGCTCTTGTAGTTGTCGTCGTAGCTTTCCAGCTCGTGGATGTCGAGGTAGCGCCTCAGAACACGTTGAATGACGTAGTGTTTGGTGCGGTTGTATCCTTGTTCGATGTAGATGGCGCCTACAAGCGCTTCGAGGGCGTTGCCGAGCATCGATTTGGAGAGTCGGGTTTGGTTGTAATTGGCGAGGAAGAGGTCGAGGCCCATTTTGTCGGCAATTTCGTCGAGCGAGTGGCGTTTGACGATTTTCGAGCGCATTTTGGTCAGGAAACCTTCATCGCTGTTGGGGTATTTTTTAAACAGGTATTCGGCCACGATGGTGCTGAGTACGGCATCGCCGAGAAATTCGAGCCGTTCGTTGTTGGAAATCGCGTACTCGCGGCTGGTAAAGGTGCTTTTGTGAAAAAACGCCAGTTTAAAAAGCGGTAGGTGCGCGGGGATGAAACCCAGCAAAGAGCGCAGGCGCCTGACCATTTCTTTTTCTGGATGCAGGTAATAGTTGTAAAGGCGTTGAAGAAACAGCACAGGATCTGATGTTTAGGAATGCATACTCACAGACGTTTGAAAATGACGGTGGCATTGTGACCGCCAAAACCAAACGTATTGCTCATGGCCGTGTTGATACGGCGCTGCTGGGCCTCGTTGAACGTGAGGTTTAGTTTCGGGTCAATGTTCGGATCGTCGGTAACGTGGTTGATGGTGGGGGGAATGAAGTCGTGTTTTATGGCGAGCAGACTGGCGATGGCCTCGATGGCGCCTGCGGCGCCAAGCAGGTGGCCAGTCATGCTTTTGGTAGAAGAGATGTTGAGTTTGTGGCTGTGTCCGCCAAAAACATGTTGGATGGCTTTGAGTTCAGCCACATCGCCGAGTGGGGTTGAGGTGCCGTGCACGTTGACGTAATCTACATCTTCGGGGTTCAAACCAGCATCCTGCAAAGCCAGGTTCATCACGTTGATCACTCCCAAACCTTCTGGGTGGGGCGCGGTGATGTGGTATGCGTCGGCGGTGGCGGCAGCGCTCACCACTTCGGCGTAGATGACAGCGCCGCGTTTTACGGCATGGTCGTAGTCTTCAAGAATAAGGGCGCCGGCGCCTTCACCGAGCACAAAACCGTCGCGGTTTTTATCGAAAGGGCGCGATGCGGTGCTGAATTCGTCGTTGTTTTCGCTGAGGGCTTTCATGGAGTTGAAGCCGCCCACAGCCGTTTTGGTGATGGTGGCTTCGGAGCCGACGGCCACGATGATGTCGGCCTTTCCCAAACGAATGTAGTCGTAGGCGTTCATGATGGCGTGCGACGAGGAGGCGCAGGCCGAAACGGTGCAATAGTTGATGCCGCGAAAGCCGTACTGTATGGAGATGAGTCCGGCAGACATGTCGGAGATCATTTTGGGAATCAGGAATGGATTGTGTTTGGGAATGCCGTTGCCCAACACCTGGTCTTCCACCTCTTTTTCAAGGGTGGTGAGGCCGCCGATGCCTGAAGCGCAAATTACACCTACGCGGTCTTTGTTGATCGCATCGAGGTCGAGCCCGGAATCGGCGATGGCTTCGGCAGTGCTGACCATTGCGAACTGCGTGAAGCGATCCATGCGACGCGCCTCACGCCTGTCCATGAATGCTTCAGGGTTGAAGTCTTTGACTTCGCAGGCGAAATGCGTTTTGAACAGGGTTGCATCAAAAAGGGTAATCAGGTTGGCGCCGCTGCGGCCTTCCTGAAGGCTTAGGCGGAAAGCCTCAAGGGTATTGCCAATGGGGGTGATGGCGCCAAGACCGGTTACTACTACTCTTTTCATACCAGATTGTGCAATGGTTAACATGAGTTGCGTTCAGGGCAGCAGAGGTCAACCGCTCCGCAGCACAAATGTACAAGGTTCGTTGTGAAATCCGAATGCGGATTTTGCTGCGT
Organism: Chitinophagales bacterium; assembly: GCA_038249605.1. Lineage (GTDB taxonomy): Bacteria > Bacteroidota > Bacteroidia > Chitinophagales > Saprospiraceae > M3007. Next base: position 17,137 of record JBBSDH010000034.1, read on the forward strand.
CTCCGGAAGTGTTGCCTGGAGAAACATAAACAGCATGAGTCACCCCAAACATCTTGGGATGACTCATGCAAAAGTGGTCAGTTAATGGAATTTCAAACAGGTGTAGATAACCTGAAGTTAAACGTTGATCTGTCCTTCGAGGTAGCCGATGGCCTCACCAACCGTGGTGATTTTTTCAGCCTGCTCGTCGGGGATCGAAACGTCAAACTCTTTTTCAAATTCCATGATGAGTTCAACGGTGTCGAGCGAGTCGGCACCGAGATCCTGGATAAAGTTGGCTTCTGGCGTAACTTCGTTTTCGTCAACGCCCAGTTTGTCAACAATAATTTTCTTAACACGTTCGGCTACAGTTGCCATGTTTTTCTGATCTTTAAGTGAAAAAAATCAATTTTTCGAGGTGCAAAGAAACGCTTATAAGCCATTTTAAAAAAATTTTTGTGCCTGAAATTTTAACGTACCTTCCACGCACGAAGTTTTAGTATTTGTAAAAATTACACTAAGTTTGCCCTTGCCAAGAGCAAAAGCATGCCAATTGGCAGACAAAACGCCTGTTTTGAGCGCCAAAATTTTGTTTTTAAAGGGCTTTACCCTACTTTTGGATCTTGTTGTAAATTTTACACTAAATAAGAACTGCCACCATGGATACTGTGGAATCTGCCCTTGCTTTGGACAAAAAAAATCAAGACATGCACAAAAAACGCATGCAAAATACCAAAATCGTTGCCACCGTAGGCCCAGCCTGCAGCTCCTACGAGAAATTACTGGAGCTCGTACACGCCGGCGTCGATGTTTTTCGCCTCAATTTTAGCCACGGTGAACATGCCGACCACCTGAAAGTGATCGAGCACATCCAATACATCAACGAGAAATACGGTTACCATATAGGCACCCTTGCCGACCTGCAGGGACCAAAACTTCGCGTAGGCAAAATCGAAAACAACGCCTTGCCGCTGCAAACGGGCGACATCATCACCCTCGTCAACGAACAGGTGCTCGGTACCCGCGAGAAAATTTACATGTCGTACGAATCCTTCGCCCAGGATTGTGAAGTGGGTGAACGTATCCTGATGGACGACGGCAAACTCGTGTTCGAAGTTGTTGAAACCAACAAACGCGACACCGTAAAACTCCGCACCATCCACGGCGGTATCCTCAGCAGCAACAAAGGCGTCAACCTGCCCGATACCAATGTGAAGCTTCCCTGCCTCACCGAAAAAGACCTTGAAGACCTGGATTTTATCCTCACCCAACCTGTCAACTGGGTCGCTCTGTCGTTCGTTCGCCGCGCCGAAGACATCTTCGAACTGCGCGAACGCATGGAGGAAGTTAAACACCCGGCGCGCATCATGGCCAAAATCGAAAAGCCCGAGGCCATCAAAAACCTCCGCGAAATCATCAAAGCCGCCAACGGCGTTATGGTGGCCCGCGGCGACCTCGGTGTGGAAATGCCCCTCGAACAACTGCCCATCACACAAAAACAAATCGTTTTGATGAGCATGCAGTATGCGCGTCCGGTCATCGTGGCCACCCAAATGATGGACAGCATGATCACCGCCCCATCGCCTACCCGCGCCGAAATCACCGACGTGGCCAACGCCGTGCTCGACGGCACCGACGCCGTCATGCTCAGCGCCGAAACCTCCGTGGGCAACCACCCAGCCCTCGTGGTACAAGCCATGTCGAAAATCATTGCAGAAGCTGAAAAATACTATTGGCCGCAAATCGACAGCAAAAGGCCCAAAGCCATTGACAAAGCCCGAACCTTTCATTCCGATGTGATCTGCTTTGGCGCCGCACAAGTAGCCGAACGCGTAGGCGCAAAAGGCATCGTAGGCATGACCACCTCCGGCTACACCGCCTACAAAGTGAGCAGCTTCAGGCCCAACGCCCACATCTACATCTTCAGCGACCAAAAACAAAACCTGCGCACCATGAACCTGCTTTGGGGGGTACGCTGCTTCTACTACGATAAATTCACCACCACCGACGATACCATCCAGGATTGCAACGCCATCCTCAAACAAGAAGGTATCGTGCAAGAAGGCGATCTCATCATCAATACAGGTTCCATGCCCCTCCACCGCAAACACCGTACAAACATGCTGAAGATTACAGTGATTGATTAGCCGTTAGCTGGTAGAAAAAAGCCCGATCATTTGTTTTTCAAACGATTGGGCTTTTTTTTATTGCCTGCTGCCTGCTGCCTGCTGCCTGCTGCCTGCTGCCTGCTGCCTGCTGCCTGCTGCCTGCTAGTAAAGCGGAAACTTTGCCATCATTTCATTAACGGCGCCTTTCACTTTGGTGTGTGTGGCCGGGTCGTCGTGGTGGGTAAGCACCTCATCGATCCAGGAAACCACTTGACGGCAATCGTCTTCCTTCAGTCCGCGGGTGGTGATGGCTGCGGCGCCGATACGGATGCCCGAGGTAGTCATGGGCGGCTGTGGATCGAACGGAATCATGTTTTTATTCACCGTGATGTCGGCTTCGCCGAGGGCATGGTCTGCTTGTTTGCCGGTTACGTTTTTGCTGCGCAGGTCGATGAGCATAAGGTGGTTGTCGGTGCCGCCTGAAATGAGGTTGAAGCCGCGCGACATGAATTCGTCGGCCATGGCCTGGGCGTTGCGGATCACTTGCTGGCCATATTCCTTAAACGCAGGCTGCAATGCCTCGCCGAAAGCAACGGCTTTGGCAGCGATAACGTGCTCCAGCGGACCGCCCTGCATGCCAGGGAACACGCCGCTGTCGAGGATGGCCGACATCTGGATGGTTGCGCCTTTTTTGGTGGTGCGCCCCCATGGATTGTCGAAGTCTTTACCCATGAAAATGATGCCGCCTCGCGGACCGCGCAATGTTTTGTGCGTGGTACTGGTGATGATGTGGCAATGCGGCACGGGGTTGTTGAGCAAGCCAGCGGCAATGAGGCCCGCTGGGTGCGCAATGTCGGCAAGCAGCAGGGCGCCCACTTCGTCGGCAATGGCGCGGAAACGGGCGTAGTCCCAGTCGCGGGCATACGCCGAAGCGCCGCAAATGATGAGTTTCGGGCGTTCGCGGAGGGCTATTTCGTGCACCTTGTCCATATCGATCGTGCCCGTTGCTTCCTCCACACCGTAAAAAGAAGGTTTGTACACCTTGCCCGAGTAGTTCACCGGTGAGCCATGGCTCAGGTGACCGCCGTGTGCGAGGTCGAAGCCCAGGATTTTATCGCCTGGCTGTAGGATGGCGAGGAAAACGGCCGCGTTGGCTTGTGCGCCCGAATGGGGCTGTACGTTGGCCCACGCAGCACCGAACAGCTCCTTGAGCCGGTCTATGGCCAGTTGCTCAATTTGGTCCACCACTTCGCAACCGCCATAATAACGGCGGCCGGGGTAGCCTTCGGCGTATTTGTTGGTGAGGCACGAACCCGTAGCAGTGATAACGGCCTGGGAAGTGAAGTTTTCGGAGGCGATCAGCTCAAGACCACGGCGTTGGCGTGCGAGCTCTTTTTCAATGAGGGAAAATACGATGTCGGACATGTTGTTGGGTACCTTGCTTTTGTTGCAAAGGTAGGCAGCATGCCTTGTAAATTTTGCCGAAGGCAAAAAAAACAGCACGCTCTAAGTGTTGTAAACACATGAATGCAATGGCGGGCAAGGTGAACGTCTTTGCAAAGGTTGACCCACAAACCAGGAAGAGGCTGGAGGTGCTCAGCTGAACACCCATACCCGTGAAAGATTTTTCGAAAGACCCTGCCGGACCAAACAACCACAATAAACGCTGTGGCAACGCTGTGTTTAAACACTGTGCCTCCGTGGTAAGGAGCGCAGACGGGGTTCTCAAGACTTAAAAAATTGAGTGATTAAGTACCAACGACTTTCAAAACACAAATGGCATCTACAGCGTTTGTACACCATGATTCGAACTGCAACACTGCTCGTATTTGCCCTTTTTGCCCATTCCATACAGGCCAAGAGTCCTTATTTCGATTTTTCGCCTTCGGCAAAATCGGTTTACCGCAACACCATAAGCCTGCGTTTTGCCGATGCACAACGCGGGTTGCAAACGATGAAAAACAAGGAGCAAGACAACCTGATGCTGCCTTTTGTGGAAAACTACCTCGATTTCCTAACGGTGTTTGTAGACGACGACGAGGCAGCGTACAAACGTCTTTCCAAAAATATGGCGCCGCGTCTGGCTAAAATCGCCAAGGGCGACCCCAAATCGCCTTACTACCTTTATACTCAGGCCGAAATAAGGCTCCAGTGGGCCATTCTCGGTGGCCGTTTCGGCGACATGCTCGCCAGCCTATCCGACATCAAACAAGCCTACGCCCTGCTCGAGGAAAACCAGCGACGTTTCCCCGATTTTATGCCCAACAAAAAAAGTCTGGGCGTCATGCACGCCCTCGTGGGTGCCATCCCCGACGAATACAAATGGAGCATCAAAGCCTTGGGCGGCATGACGGGAAGCGTGAGTCAGGGGCTCGCCGAGCTCGAATCGGTGCTCGCCCATGCACGCAGCAATCCCGATTTTGTGTTTGCCGAAGAAACTTATGTGTTTTACGCCTACCTTCAATTGTACCTCAACGAGCGCGACGACAAAGCCTGGCAGACCCTGCAAAGCAAACAGCTCGACTACAAGACCAATCCGTTGCTTACTTATGCCATCGCCAGTTTGGCCATGCGCATCGGCAAAAACGACCAAGCCGTAACGCTGCTCGAAAGCTGTCCAAGCGGCGGCGTTTACCACCCTTTTTCTTACCGTCTTTACCTGCTCGGAGTAGCCAAACTACAGCGGCTGGACACCGACGCCAACAAACCCATCGAGCGTTTTTTAAGCGAATTTAAGGGAAAAAACGCCGTTAAAGAGGCGTATCAAAAACTAGCCTGGTACCATTTGGTGAACAACGACATCAACGGCTACCAACGCAACATCGCCTACGTAAAAAGTAAAGGGACCAACCGCAGCGAGCCCGACAAAGCGGCGATGCGCGAAGCGGAAAGTGGCATTGTGTCCGATGTTCGCCTCATGAAAGCGCGTCTTTTGTTCGACGGGGGGTATTACCAGCGCGCCTACGACTTTTTACAACCCCTTGCTTCTGCTTACGCCAAAGATGCCCGCCTGCAACTGGAATACACGTACCGGCTTGGTCGCATCACCCACGAGATGGGCCGCAATGCCGAAGCCGCCAAACTGTACCAGGAAACCATTGACAAAGGCGCCAACCAACCCTGGTATTTTGCCTGCAATGCAGCTTTGCAAATGGGCCAGATGTACGAAAAAGCCGGCGACAAAAGCAAGGCGCGCAGCGCTTACGAACGTTGTCTGGGTATCAATCCACCCGACTATGCTGCGGGATTGCATGCACGGGCCAAGGCGGGTTTGCAGCGGGTGAAAAGGTAAAACCGCTTTATTACGTTTCAAAATGACCTTTTAAAGTTTTAAAAGCGTTTCCTTTGCACTTCTGCCAAGCAAAAAACAACCTACCACCATGAAAGTACGCATTTTAACCTTTGCCACCCTTGTTCTGTTGTTGTCTTCTTGTGCCGTTAAGCCCAAAGCAACGTTCACCATGCCGCAGGAAAAATGGGTGGCTCCGGCCGAAATAACCTTCGCCAATACCACCCTGAATGCCGAGAGCTACCTGTGGGATTTTGGCGACGGCGCCACATCCACCGATGTCAATCCTAAACACCGCTACACGCATTCCGGCAATTATACCGTCACCCTAAGCGCCACAAAAGGCGCCAAATCCACCATTTCCAAACAAATGATCCAGGTTACTGCCCCCGAGCGCTGCCTCGTTGAAATCGAAACCGAATACGGCACGATGACGGCCGAGCTCTACAACGCCACACCCCTGCACCGCGACAACTTCGTAAAACTCGCCGAAGAAGGTTTCTACAACGACCTGCTTTTCCACCGCGTCATCAACGGTTTCATGATCCAGGGAGGCGACCCCAACTCACGCAACGCCGCCGCTGGCCAGTCGCTTGGTTTTGGCGGCCCCAGCCACCAGGTTCCTGCCGAGTTCGTCGATTCGCTCGTTCACGTGAAAGGCGCCATTTGCGCCGCCCGCACCAACAATCCGGAGAAAAAATCGAGCGGTTCGCAATTTTACATCGTACACGGAGCACCGGTAAAAGAAGAAATGTTGCACCAGATTGAAGCTACCAACAATTTCCACTACACACCCGACCAATTAGAGGAATACAAAACCCTCGGCGGTACGCCGCAACTCGACCGCGGATACACCGTGTTCGGCCGCGTGGTAAAAGGCCTCGATGTGATCGACAAAATTGCCGCCGTTCAAACCGTCTCGGGCGACCGTCCCGTAAAAGACGTAAAAATGAAGGTGCTCGTCATCAAATAAGCCCTTCCATACCCCGACCATGTCGAAACGCCAGCCGCTGCTCATCGGCATTCCTGCCCTGATCATCCTGCTCGCCCTGCTCGTGTATTACAGGCAGGGCGGGCAGGATCGTTTCGACTGGCGTGAAAACCGCGCCAATAAAGCTTACCGAAATACCAACGACCAACCTTACGGAACCCAGGTGTTTTTCAACCTGCTCGAAGGTTATTTTCCTGAAAAAGAAGTTCAGGTGCTGCGCAAAAATGTGGAGGAGGAACTGCCTTTGTACAATGCTGCCGGACCGGCCTCCTATGTTTTTGTGGGAGAATCCATGTTTTACGACAGTCTTGCCCTCAGCCGGGTACTCGAATTCATTCGCAGGGGCAATACGGCTCTTTTCAGCAGTAAAAGCCTGCCTTTCGACTTCATGTCGAGCCTCGACTCCATCCAATGTGCCGGCGATTACGACACCGGGTGGAGCGATTATGGATTTACCTACGACTCACTCGCTTTACTCACCGTAGACGAAACAGGTGGCAACAAACAATATCCTTTCTTTTTTTCCGACAGGAACCAAATGCAGGGATATTACTGGAGTTTTATCAATGATAAGTATTTCTGCGACCACAAACCATTGCAGGTCCTGGGGCGATTGAACGATTCGCTGATTAATTTTGCACGCATTCCTTACGGCGACGGCTTTGTATTGCTGCACACCACGCCCATTGCCTTTACCAATTTTCACCTGCTGAGGCCCGAAGGGCGTGCCTATGCCGAAGCCATTTTGGCTTATTTGCCGGAAGGCACGATGTATTGGGATGCTGCCAGCCACATTTCCGAAGCCGTAGCACGCCGCCGAAACCGCAACAAAAGCAGTTTTGCCCGTGAGTTGCCCGAAGAACATCCACTCAGTTACCTGTTGAGGCACCTTTCGCTGGCCTGGGCGTGGTACCTCATCCTCGGACTGGCGTTTTTGTACCTCCTGTTCCGGGCCAAACGTCGGCAGCGCATCATTCCTGTTTTGCACAAAAACGAAAATTCGTCGTACGAGTTCATCAGCACCATTGCGCATTTGCATTTTAAAGAGAAAAATTACCAAAGCATCAGCATCCAGAGCATGAAATTGTTCCTGGCGCAATTGCGAGAACGGTATGGTCTGGTGGTGCTTTTACACCCCGAAACCAACAAACCCAAAGTAGAACAGGCATTTTTCAGCCGATTGGCGCAAGTTTCGGAGGTGCCCGAAACACAAATTCAAGCTATCTTTACCCAATACGCCAACGCCATTCAATACGAACCCACCGAAGGCATGATGTCCGACCTTTACATGGCCATGGATGCTTTTTGGAAACAAGCTAAATGATCGAAAGCATGTCGGAAAACGAATTCCCCGAACAGCACGAAGCAATGCAGGATCCGCAACCCGAGCCTGTGGTTGTGCCCGAACCCGAATACGTGGACGTAATGCCCGTGATGGAACGCGCCGAACGTGTGCGCAAGGAGATCAGTCAGGTTATTGTGGGCCAGGACAGCATGCTCGACATGATGCTCGTAGCCTTGTTCACCGGCGGCCACGTATTGCTCGAAGGCGTGCCCGGCATCGCCAAAACCTTGTCTGCCAAACTGCTCGCGCGCAGCATCTCCGCCGCCTTCAGCCGCATACAATTTACCCCCGACCTTATGCCAGCCGATGTGGTGGGCACGCCTGTATACAACATGAAAACGTCGGAGTTCGATTTCAAACAAGGTCCGATTTTTTCCAACATCGTGCTCATTGACGAGATCAACCGTGCCCCGGCCAAAACTCAGGCGGCCCTGTTTGAAGTGATGGAAGAATTTCAGGTGACGGTTGATGGTGTGACCTACCGCATGGACCGTCCTTTCTTCGTGATGGCTACGCAAAACCCCATCGAACAGGAAGGCACGTACAAATTGCCGGAAGCCCAGCTCGACCGCTTTTTGTTCAAAATCATCCTCGATTATCCGAGCCTTGAGGAAGAAAAATTGATCCTGCGCCGTTTCCGCAACGACTTCCACGGGGCCTTGCGCGAAACTGTCATGCCTGTGGTAACGCCCGAAGACATAGCCGACAGCCAGCGTCGCATTGAGCAGGTGTACATCCGCGAAGAGCTGCTCGATTACATTGCTGCCATCGTGCACAACACCCGTTCGAATGCGGATTTGTTTCTGGGCGCCAGTCCGCGCGCCTCACTCGCCCTCATGAAAAGCGCCAAAGCGCTCGCTGCCATCCAGGGCCGCAATTTTGTGACGCCCGACGACATCCGCTACGTATCGTACCCGGTGCTCAACCACCGTGTAATCCTCACACCCGAGCGCGACATGGAAGGCGTGACGACCAGGGAGGTATTGGATGAGATTGTGAAAAAGATTGAGGTGCCGAGGTGAAAAAAAGTCGATAGTCTGTGTGCCCTCTGGAGCTCCAGCTTCGGAGCGCTTTACGGCGAGAATGTAGCATAATGAGGTGTCTCGCTGCGCTCGAAATGGGGTGTGGGGAGGCATTGGGGGTGTCTCGCTGCGCTCGACATGACAGCGCTTTTGTGGTCGACATGACAGCGCTTTTTTATTTTATAAAAGGCATTCACGTTTTCTTTAACTGCAGGTTAGCTTCTGGGTGGATTTCTCGCTGCGCTCGAAATGGGGTGTGGGGAGGCGTTGGAGGTGTCTCGCTGCGCTCGACATGACAGCGCTTTTGTGGTCGACATGACAGCGCTTTTGTGGTCGACATGACAGCGCTTTTTTATTTTATAAAAGGCATTCACGTTTTCTTTAACTGCAGGTTAGCTTCT
>JBBSDH010000035.1:0-26139 GCA_038249605.1 Chitinophagales bacterium
AGCCCTTTCAACAGCTTCCTCCTGCTTCAGGGGCTCGAAACGCTCAGTTTGCGCGTACAACGCACGGTCGACAATGCCTTGAAACTCGCCCAATGGTTTGAAAAACACCCCAAAGTTGAATGGGTGAATTATCCGGGCCTACCCTCGAGTCCGTACCACGAACTGGCCAAAAAATACCTGCAAAACGGTTTTGGAGGTGTATTGAGCATCGTTGTAAAAGGCTCCAAGGAAAATGCCGGCGCTGTGATCGACAACCTCAAACTGGTGAGCCACCTCGCCAACGTAGGCGATGCCAAAACACTCATCATCCAACCTTCGGCAACAACCCACCAACAACTCAGCGACGAGGAACAAACCGCTGCCGGTGTGGTCCCTACCCTTTTGCGCATCTCTACGGGCATAGAACACATCGACGACATCATCGCCGATTTCGAGCAGGCACTTGAAAAAGTTGAAACTGCCACCAAAAACCTGTCTACTGTTTAGGAGCGGAAAGCGGAAAGTTGAAAGTTGAAAGTGACAAAAATTAATACCGTTCACCACTTTCAGTTTTCAACTTTCTGCTTTCAATTTCCAGCTTTCAACTTTCAGCTTTTATGGAATCCCACTGTTTTAGGATAGAACCAGGATTACAACTTGAAAACGGCGCTACACTGGAGCGTCCCGACATCACTTACCACACTTACGGCGACCCCTCGAAGCCGGTGGTTTGGGTATGCCATGCGCTTACGGCCAATTCGGATGTGTTTGATTGGTGGCCCGGTTTGTTTGGTGAAAGCGACTTGTTCAATCCACGCGATTATTTCATCGTCTGCGCCAACGTTTTGGCGTCGTGTTATGGCACTTGCGGACCACTTTCAATGGATCCCAAAACCGACGAGCCTTATTTCCATGATTTCCCGGAAGTCAGCATTCGCGACATGGCGGCTGCACATGAAGCGCTTCGTTTGCATTTGGGTATTGAAAAAATCCACCTGGTGCTTGGTGGATCATTGGGAGGACAACAAGCGTTGGAATGGAACATTGCGATGCCGAATGTTTTTGAAAATCTGGCACTTATAGCCACCAATGCCAGGCATTCGGCCTGGGGCATTGCCTTCAATGAATCGCAACGCATGGCCATTGAGGCCGACGGCACCTGGCACAAACGCCATAAGCAGGCCGGCGATGCGGGCATGCGGTCCGCTAGAGCAATTGCCCTTTTATCGTACCGCAATTACCATACTTACGAACGTTTTCAAACCAACGAGGACAGCCCGCTGAAAAATTTCAAGGCAAGTTCTTACCAACAATACCAGGGTGAGAAATTGTCGAGGCGTTTCAACGCGTTTTCCTACTATCGGCTATCCCAGGCTATGGATGCCCATCATGTGGGTCGCGGAAGGGAATCGATTGAAGCTGCTTTATCGTTGATATGCGCCCAAACCCTTGTGTTGGGCATCGAAAGCGATGCATTGTTTCCGGTTCAGGAGCAGCAATTCCTGGCTGCTTACATTCCTGGAGCACATTTCGAGGAAATTCGTTCGGACTACGGGCACGACGGCTTTTTGATTGAAACTGCCGCTTTAACCATTTCTCTTAACAGTTTTTTGAGAAAAGATTTTTCTGATAAAAAGCAACCCCAACAAAAGCCCCTGCTGGTATGAACTTATGAAACAAACAACAAATACAAAAACGCTTACCATTGGACTTTTTGGACTTGGTGTGGTTGGCAGCGGGCTGGTTGAGCTTCTTGAAAAAAGTGAACAGCCGGGTTTGTACCTGAAAAAAGTATGCGTTAAAGATCCTTTGAAAAAGAGATCAGTAGCGCTCGACAAACTGACGTACGATGCGTCGGATATCCTGAACGACCCTGAAATCAATGTGGTTGTAGAAACCATCAACGGTTCAGTTGATGCCTTTCAGCTGGTGGCCGAAGCGATGCGCCGCGGGAAGGCCGTGATAAGTGCAAACAAAAAGATGGTGGCCGGGCATTTTGCCGAATTGTTGGCATTGCAGGATGAAACCGGCATGCCGTTGTTGTACGAAGGCGCTGCATGCGGCGGTATACCCATTGTTCGTACGCTGGAAGAACATTTTGGTTCAGAACCACTGGAGGGAGTGAGCGGCATTTTTAATGGAACTTCCAATTACATTCTCAGCAACATGTTCCGCAACGGCTCATCATTGGATGCTGCTTTGCTTGATGCTCAAAGGCTTGGTTTTGCCGAATTGGACCCATCGGGCGACATTGATGGCGACGATGCCAAGTACAAACTTATTCTGCTGGCTGCTCACAGTTTGGGCATTCTTGCCCGACCCGAATCGGTGCTCAGCCTTGGTATACAATCCTTAAGAAAAGCTGATATTACGTATGCGAAAGCATTGGATTGTAAAATCAAACTTACACCTGTAAGCAGGCGTGTGGGCGAAAACAAACTGGCAATGTTCGTATTGCCCTGCCTCATAAGTGAAGACCATTTTTTGTACCATGTAGAAAACGAATACAACGGCGTTGAAATCCAAGGCATGTATTCTGGCTTGCAGCATTTGCGTGGCAGGGGTGCCGGCAGCTTGCCAACAGGCTCTGCATTGCTGGCCGACCTCAACGCATTGCGCCACGGGTACCGGTATACCTATCGAAAAAAACGTCTGAACGGACATGGGGTTCTTGAACAAAACCACGAACTCAACTTGTATGTTCGGGCACCCAAACACATTCGTTTGGATGAATTGCTGTTGAAAAACGCAAAGGTTATCGATGAAACGGAGGATACCTATGCCGTAAGTGGTCAGTCGACCCTGGCCCAATTGTTGGTCCAAAAGGCCTGGATAAACGCGCAGGAAATATTCATCATGCAAACCCTTAAAAATGCCTGATAGGCGACAAAAATCAAAATCATCTTAGCCTTTTGTAACGCACTCGGAAAAAAAATACTTATTTTGTGCTAAAGAACTGGTAATCCCAATACCAGGCTCTACGATTCCCTACTTTTTACTTTTCAATCCATCCGACCATGAACCGATTGTCGACCTTTATTTTATTGTTTTTGTTATGGGCTGCGTCAGCTTCGGCGCAAGATTACACCATTTTCAGCCAGGTGATTGGCTCTACGGGCCATTTTGCCGTTGAGGGCAACCAGCAATGGTCCTACACGGTTGGTGAGGTGGTGATTGAAACCATTGGCGCCAACAACATGGTACTTACTCAGGGTTTCCACCAACCCGAGTTCTCCATTCAGGTTTCCACCCAGGATCCCGATTTGGCAGCCTGGGAAATTGAAGTTTTCCCCAACCCCACCACCGACGTACTAAACGTCAGGTTCTCTTCCAACCAAACAGGCGCACTTGAGGCCATGGTGTTCGATATGTACGGACGCCTGCTTGCCAATCCTCAAACACTGGAACAAGCTACCGGCTCGGTGATCGATTGTACGCCCTGGCTACCAGGCGTTTACATACTGCAATTGCGCGACCCGCAATCACAGTCTACTGTTACGATACGTTTTATACGCTTGTAGATTCTATTCGCAACGTTATTCCCTTATCCCTTTTCTCGAACATTCCAAAACTGTTGAGCCATGAAACGGCACTTTCTACTTCTTTTATTGATGCTTACGGGTTTTACTTCAGGCGTGTACGCCCAGTTTACGCCACAAGGCTTTAGTTATCAAAGCATTGTACGTGATCTAAATGGCGACCCACTGGGCAACCAAACGGTCAGTCTGCTTTTCACCATCCGCAGCGGCGCGCCCAACGGTCCGATCGCTTATTCGGAAAAACAAACCATGTCCACAAACAACTATGGTTTGGTGAATACCGCCATTGGAACAGGCACGCCCATACAGGGCACTTTCCCTTCCATCAACTGGGGTGGAGGCGCCAAATACCTCACTGTTTCCCTGGAAACATCTCCCAACGTTTTTGACGAACTGGGCTCCACGCAACTTATGAGCGTGCCCTACGCCTTGTATGCCCAAACGGCAGCCAACGGCGGCGGTGGCGGTGGCGGCGACAACTGGGGCAGCCAGGTGGTTCAAACCGGCCCGGCCCTGAATGGCAACGGCACAGCAGCCAGTCCGCTCAACATTGCGCCACAAGGCGCTCAAACCGGCCAGGTCCTCAAGTGGGACGGCACCAAATGGATCCCTCAGGATGATGTCAGCAGCACAGGAACTGGCGGCGGCACCCTCACACAGATCAATACCGGCCCAGGCCTTACAGGCGGACCGATCACCACCACTGGCACCATCGGATTGAGCAACACGGGTGTTACACCTGGTTCCTATGGCAGCGCCTCACAAATACCGGTCATTACGGTAGATGCGCAAGGTCGTGTTACAGGTGTATTCAACACCGTAGCTTCACCGGGTACTGTCGGCATCAATGCAGGCGGCGGCATAGGCGTTCAACAAAACGGTACAACTTATACCATTTCCAACACCGGTGTGCTTACAACCACGCAAGCCGATGGTGATGTAACGGGTGTTTTCAACAACTTACAAATTGAAGCCGGTGCAGTTGGTTCACCTGAGCTAGCCAATGGCTCGGTAACAGCCGCCAAACTCAACAGCATGAGTGCCACCAACGGACAGGTAATCAAATGGAACGGCACCGCTTGGGCTCCCGCAGCCGATCAGGGAGGCGCTACCACCAACATACTTCCAGGTTTGGGCATTTCGGTGACCGGCGCTGCACCCAACTTAACCATCAACAACACCGGTGATACCAACCCGAACGATGATGTTACTACCTCAAGCCTTGCCGATGGCGACGTGAGCGGTCCGTTCAGCAATCTTCAAATCAAACCCAATGTTGTAGGCACCACCGAAGTTGCCGACAATGCCATTACCACCGCCAAAGTGAACAACGGCGCCATTACTGCCGCCAAACTCAACAGCATGAGCGCCACCAATGGTCAGGTGCTTAAATGGAACGGTACAGCATGGGCGCCCGCCGCCGACCAAACGGGAGCAGGTATAGTGGTTAACGCAGGACCCGGCATCGACGTAGCCGCTTCCGGCAGTACCTTTACTGTCATCAATACAGGCGATACCAATGGATTCGACGACCTAACTTTAAGCTCCACAGCTGCCGGAGACATATCCGGTCCCTTCAGCAACCTTCAAATAAATCCTTTTGCCGTAACCAACACCGAACTGGCCAACAACGCCGTAGGTACCACCAACGTGATCAATGGAGCCATCACCGGCGCCAAGATCAACAACATGGGCGCAGCAAACGGACAAGTGCTGAAATGGAACGGCACCACTTGGGCGCCTGCAAACGACAACAACAGTGGCGGTGCAGGCGACAACTGGGGAACCCAGGTGGCCAGCACCAACCTGACACTCACCGGCAACGGTACCATTGGCCAACCACTGGGCATCGCTCCGCAAGGGGCTACAGCCGGACAAGTACTCAAATACAACGGCATCAACTGGTTCCCGGCAATCGACTTCAACGACGGTCCCGATAACTGGGGCACCCAAGTGGTGGAAGTTTCACAAGAACTCGCCGGCGATGGTACTGCAGCCAACAAACTTTCCCTGGCTCCCCAGGGTGCTTTGCCTGGACAAGTACTAAAATTTAACGGATCAATATGGGAACCCGCTGCCGATGAAAACGACGGTGGCGACGATTGGGGCACGCAATCAACCGTAACCAATCCGACCATGGCTGGCAACGGTACCCTTGGTTCGCCATTGGGCATTGCACCTCAGAGCGCTTCCAATGGCCAGGTTCTTAAGTTTAACGGTTCCACCTGGGTACCAGGTGCCGATAACAACGATGGTGGCGACGATTGGGGCTCACAATCAACCGTAACCAATCCAACCATGGAAGGCAATGGTACACTGGGATCACCGCTGGGAATTGCGCCACAAGGAGCTTCGACTGGTCAGGTTCTTAAGTTTGATGGTTTAACATGGGTGCCAGGCTCCGACAATTCCGGTGGCGCCGGCGATTTTTATACTCAAGGCACAGGCATCAGCATCACAGGTTCATCACCCAATTTTGTCATCAACAACACCGGTGACAACGACAACAATCCAACGAACGAATTGCAAATGATCAGCCTGACGGGCAATACCCTTAACCTCTCCAATGGTGGAGGATCGGTTGTGCTTCCCGTCAGTAGTGGCGATACGTACAACGAAGGTGTAGGCATCAACATCACCGGCTCGTCGCCCAACTTCACCATTGAAAATACCGGTGATCTAAGCAATACCAACGAAATTCAAGCGCTAAGTCTGTCAGGCAATACCCTGAACCTTTCCAATGGCGGCGGCTCTGTTGTTCTTCCTGATGGCGATACATACACGGCTGGCACTGGCATCAACATTTCCGGCTCATCGCCCAATTTTACCATCACCAACACCGGCGACACAGACAACAACCCGACCAACGAAATCCAGGATCTGAGCATCAACGGAACCTTGCTCGAAATATCGGGTGGTGGAACAGGTGTGGATCTCAACGACTTTTTGCTCAATATTGGACAAGGTTTTTGGGCATTGAACGGTACAGACATCAACAACGTAAATGCTGGCAACGTTCTGGTGGGCAACAACACGCCAGGAACCGGTAAGTTTCAGGTTAAAACAACCGGCGGTACGGCAGGTTTTTTTGCATCTGTCGGCGGCAATGCACTTCTTACAGGCGATGGCAACGTTGGCATCAACACCAATGCTCCAGGTTTCCGTCTGGATGTATCCGGCGATCAACGTGTTCGTGGTACCGGCAACTTGCTTACCCTCGAACAAGCCACCGGAGGCGATTACGCGCGGTTGCTGTTTAAAAACGCTGGCAGTACTGGCAGCTGGATTATGGGAGGCCAGGGAACCGGAGCGGATGGTGATTTCTTTTTGACTTACGCGCAGCCACTCGTTCCAGGAGCTTCGCGCATCATTACCGCACGATCCAACGGATCAGTCGGTATAGGAGATGCCAACCTCACCGATACACGCCTTCGTGTATTCCATGGAAGCTCCAGCGGTTTGGGCATCGAAAACAGCAATTCCGGCGCTTTTTGGGAATTTTGGGTTCGCGACAACGACGGCGCACTGGTGCTTTTCAACAATGTTCTTGGTGGCGTACCGGCAGGCACCTTTGCTCCCAACGGTATGTATACGGCTTCGGACCGTCGTTTGAAATCGGATGTTGCTGCAATACAGGGCAGCTTCCTGGATAAAATCATGAAACTGGAAGCCTACACCTACCGTTACAGCGCTGAAAACGCTGACGCCAAACGCTCCATCGGCTTCATGGCACAGGATGTGCAGGCGCAGTTTCCTGAATTGGTTACTGAAAATAAAAACCGTGACAGTGAAGGAAGCTTTCTCTCCTTGAATTACGCAGGCATCAGTGTGGTGGCAATCAAGGCAATTCAGGAACAGCAAGCACAAATCAAAGAACTGCAACGCGAAAACGAAGCTTTGAAACAACAAATGAGCGAGTTTGATAAACGCTTGAAGGCGTTGGAAGACCAGCACAACAAAGGCAATTAATACTTTTGGCATTACCTTTGCTTAATTAGACATGAGTCATCCCGGGTATTCGGCGATGACTCATGTCTTTTAGAGCTCTAATCCAAATTCCTCCGCCAAGGCAAACCAAATCTAAATAAGGTACACCATGCACCCCCATTTGATACGTATTGCCTTCCTGCTATGCCTGGCATTTCCCGGGTTAACCCACGCCATTGCTCCTCCAGACACCATAGACGTGAACGCTGTTTACCGCGATACTTTTTGCGAAAACCAGACCCTGATCATCGGCAACATGATTTTCGATGCTTCCAATCCCAGTGGCACGGTGGTTTTTCCCGGTGGCGCCAGTACCGGCGGTGACAGCATTCTTGAAGTCGATTTACGGTTTTTCCAACCTGTTGAAATTGATCTCAACCAATCCTTGTGTTACGGCGACACCCTTTATGTGAACGGTACAGGTTATCATGCCAATTTTTATCTCGGGCGCGAAGTGGTAGAAAACGGATCGTTCAATGGTTGCGACAGCATCATCAACATTGAACTGACTTTTACCGAAGACAACGTTTACCCCTACAATGCCACTTTTTGTGAATTTGACACGGTGTTTGTAAATGGTACTGCGTATTACAACAACAACAGCTCAGGAGAAGAGCGCATAGTCAGAAACGGGTGCGACAGCATCATTCTGGTAGAGTTTGAGTTCGTTCCGGCGCCGTTCACCGATTTGCGGGATACCCTTTGTCCCGACAGTTTCCTCATCATCAACGGCAACCGTTACGACACCAACAACCGTGGTGGTGTAGAAATCCTGAAAAACGCATCTTTTGCCGGTTGCGATTCCCTGATTTACATCGAATTGGGCTTTTACGAACTTTGGGTGTACATCGGTGAAGACACGGAAATCACCCTGGGTGATGAAATTTGCATCGAACCACTTTATGGCCTTTCCCCCACCAACATCCAATGGTTCCCTACTCCACCCTGCGATGAGCCCGATTGCCTGGATTATTGCATACAACCACTTGACAATGCCGCGTATTCCATCGAAGTAACCGACCAGGCAACCGGCTGTATCCTGAGCGACAACATCAGCATTTTGGTGAATAAAGAAAACAGAGTGTATGCGCCAACGGTTTTCAATCCGGATGCTTCGTTTCCCAACGACCGCTTTTTCCTGAGCTGCGACGAAGGCGTAAGCAACATAACCCGACTGTTGATCGCCGACCGTTGGGGGGCAATTTTGTTTGACCAGGAAAATTTGATGCCCGACGACCCGAACATCGGCTGGGATGGCCGTTTCAACGACAAAGTGGTTCAAACCGGTGTGTTCACCTGGTGGGCCGAATTTGAAAGGCTGGATGGTACAGTTTTTCAAAAATCAGGCGGTGTTGCAGTGGTGCGGTAAACACGGTTACTTATTGGATCGCAGCAGTTGCCAACAATTGCTTGTTTCAACGCATTGGAAGGTAAAAAAGGCATTGAACTCGTTTTCGTTCAATCGACTTGTTGAACAATTCGACATCCCTTGATTGGCTTTAAAACAACAAGAGTCATCCCAAAATAATTTGGGATGACTCTTGCTTATTGTTTTTGAAAATCAGAATTACTCGCGCTTTTCTTTGCGCTCAATCGTAATACTCGTTGGGCCGGAAATGATTTTAAACTCCGTACGGCGGTTGAAGCGGTGTTCCTCTTCGGTGCATTCCACGCTATTTTTGCATTGGTTCAGGAGTTGTTTTTCACCATATCCTTTGGCCACAATACGGTCGTCGGCAATGCCTTTGGTCACCATCCAGCGTTTGGCGCTTTCTGCGCGGCGTTGTGAGAGCGATTCATTGTAATCATCGCGACCGCGTGCGTCGGTGTGCGATGAAAGTTCAATTTTCATGTCCTTGTAGCGGTTCATGATGTCTACCAGAAACATAAGATCATCCTCTGCATCGGGCAGGATTTTATCGTCGTCAAAATCGTAGTAAATGCTGTTCAAACGAATGGGTTCGTTGGTTGTCACCACGATGCTGTCTGGCTCTTTTTTGAGCAGGCGCAGGGTAAGTTTTTTCTCAACATCGATGGTCTTTTTCACGCCAACGGTATTGAATTTAACCGTATCGGGGCGGTAACCCTCGTTGTTGGCGATGATCATGTACGACCTTTCAGGCTGCAGTTTAAACTGGAAATCGCTGCCGCTGGGATTGTTTTTCTCTTCCACACTTTTTGGATCGGGATCGGAAACGTCGATGACCTGAATGGTGGATCCAACAAGTGGCGGGTTGGTCTTTTCGTTTTTGCGACGCAGACGATACGTAACGGCGTTGAGGTTTACTTTTACGCGTTCAAGCTCCCAGGAGTAAATGTCGTCGCAGCAGGTTTTGCTTTTCAAGTTGTTGGGACCCGGACGGTTGCTCACGAAGTAACCGGTAAAACCATCGGGTGACTGGGTATAGTATTGGTCATCCACCGAAGAGTTGATACCGGAACCCAGGTTGCGGGGTTCGCTCCACACCGAACCGTTCCACTCGGCTTCGTACACATCAAGTCCGCCAAACCCTGTGCGGCCTGCTGAGCTGAAATAAAGTTTACCGTCCTTGTAGAACGGACTAACCTCATCGGAGGTGGTGTTGATTACACCGTCGGGCAGGCGGACGGGTAATCCGAATACGCCGTCGCTTTTTTTCGATGCGTAATAGATGTCGAAACCGCCTTTTCCTCCTGGCATGTTTGCCACGAAAAAAAGCACTTTTTCACCAAAAAGTTCACCTTGCGATGGATGTTTGGCGATGTAATCGCCGTTCACACCTACAACTTCATTGGCGGCGCCCCAGCCATCGTTGCCTTTGAAAGCGTAAAATATTTTGCTTTCGCTAACGACGTTGTTGGTTAACAAAACCCTGGTAAAATACATGGTACCACCATCGGGACTGATGCTTACGTTGCCCTGGTGGTAACCTTCCCGGTTGATTTCCGTACCCAATACGGTTGCTTCACCGTATTCATTGTTGGCACCAACGCTGGAAACAACCACTTTCGAGTACCAATCTTCACCGCCTTTATCATCGGCAGTAATAACATCCTTGGCATCCATAGAGGCGTAGTATAGGTTACCATCGCTGGAAAAAGGTGACGACTCAGTTTGTGGTTTGTTTACTTTTTTACCTGCGTTGTTCACGAGCAGGTTATTGGCTTGTTTGGCTTTGCGGGCCATTTCAGCGCCTGCAATTTCACGTTTGGACGATTCCAGAAGTACGGAATCTTTGCCTACAGCAAGGTATTGGTTGAAAAAATCAACGGATTCGGCGTATTTGCCATTGTACTTTAGGCACATGGCATAGGGATACAACAATTCGGTGTACTCCTGTTTGCGATCGCGCAAAACGAGCCTACCAAACTGTCGTTCGGCGTCGGCATAATCGCGAAGGTCCATGTTGAGCTGGGCGATTTTAACCATTACAGCTTTGTCTTTCGACTCCTCGTATATCTTTTCGTATTGTTCGAGGGCGTAGTATGGGTTGTTGGTTTGTTCCGCTTCTTCTGCGGCGCGTTTCATCGACTCGGGGGTAGCCCGGTTGATGGGCTGTGCTTGGGCCACAATAGCGCATCCGAGGGTGAGTATGATCAAAAAGGAAAGTTTCTTCATGATGGTGTTGGCTGACAAGGATTCGATAGGTTTATTACGGAGTTTGCGCGGTTTAGTAGCGCGGGCAAATCACCTTGGGTTTCGGAACAGCCGGTTTGTAAATTTTGATGATGTAATTGGCGGCTATTTCAAAACCGCCACGGTAATTGCTTATCGAGTTAAGGCCGGAAGTGTTGATGTCGTAGGCAAGTCCAACGTTCAAATTTTTGTATTTCATGCCGACGAGGGCATTAATGGCGTCGGACAAGCGGTAGCCCAAACCGAATTTGAGTGTGATGTCTTTTTCCGGATTTAGAAGGTAACCGCTCATGGCTTGAACCACAACTTCGTCGGCGCCGCTCATGGTCTGGAAAAGAAACTGAGGACTAAGCGACCATTTTTCAGTAAGGGCTACATTGAACTGGCCGTGAAATACGGAACGACGCGGCAGTTGGGAGGTGCCCGCAGAACCACCGCCACCTGAACCGGCCGTACCGAGCAGGCTGTAATTGGGTTCGCCGATGTGGTACATGGAAAAACCGAGGTTGAAGTCCATGGTTTTGTTGAGCCTCGAGGTCAGCACCAGTCCACCGTCAACGTCGTTGTAATTTGCATTGCCCATGATGCGGCCGTTGTCGATGCTGTTTCCTGGGTTGTAGGAGCCCGCAGGCGAATTTTCAAGGCCGTCCTGAAACTGGAATCTGTTGCCGTCGGCTTTGCGTTGTTCTCCACCGTAATGGCCACCGAGCGAGATGTATGTGTTGCCTTTTTTGTCAAGTGCAAAGTGGTAAGCAGCTCCGATCTTGCCAGCGGTGTGCGAAAGACCGCCAACCCCGACTTTATCGGAATACGCCATAAAACCGACACCCACCCAGTCGCGGCGACGAAAACCACGGATGATGGGCGCATCTACCCAGACCGAAGAGGTTTGGAACTGCTCTTTAATGACACTAGCCCATTGATCGCGGTAAATGCCACCGATACGCACGGTGCCTTCAAAGTTGCCAGCCATTGCGGGGTTGAGCGTCATCGGCGACATGTAAAATTGGGTAAAGTGGATGTCCTGAGCCCATGCGCTTGCCATGAGCAACATCCCGGTAAGTAGGCTTAGTAGTCTTTTAATGTGCATATCCGAATGTTTTGAAAAAGAGATTCATCTGTTTGAAGCGTGTTGTATTTCTCAACCTTCGCTTACCACGGCGAAAATTAGCGTAAAAATGGCAAACCAATTCTACGCCTGCGAACGTAATTTGTTAAAAATTCAGTTTTGGAGTTTTTCCGTCATTTCGAAAATCCTGTTTGGTCGTTAATGGCGTGCAGCAAAGTATCGGTTTTTTGGTCGAGAATGCAGCGAAAATGCTCTTTAGGGCAGGAAGAGTACCCTATTTTTGAGCATGGCCGGCAAGGCAGTCCCAATACTTCCATCAAAGCATGCCGTGCAAGGGAGCCACCGGGAAAAAAGGGTGTCATACCGAAAGCTGGCACGGTATTGCCCCAAACCGAAACCATGTTTTTATCCAAAGCCGCAGCCATGTGCATCAAGCCGGTGTCGTGGGTACAAACCGTAGCCGATTGCCTGAGTACGGAAGCCGATTGCTGTAGGTTGAGTTTGCCGCACAAGTTGGAAACATGCACCCCGGCTTGTGCGGCAATGGTGTTGCCTCTTTCTGTGTCTTCTTTGCCGCCAAGTAAAACAACTGGGGTTTTCAAACCGGAACAAAGCGCAATGAGTTGGGTGTTGGTGAGGCGTTTGGTTGCGTGGGCCGCCCCTATTACCACAGCCACAAAAGGATGTGGTGGTAAAACAGCAGGATCAACCTGGTTTTGAGGACGAATGAAAAAATCGAGTCCTCGGCCGTCGTAAACAACGCCGAGATGTTTCACTGTATCAAGATAGCGGTGCACGATGTGTTTTTCAGGCAAACGGTTGATGCCAAAATTGACCAAAAGCCATTTCTCGCGGTTGAGTTTGTCAAACGACTTCGAAGGCCTGCGCAAGGCGAGTTTGACCCGCATAGAACGCAGGTTGTTGTGTAAATCGATAATAAGGTCGAATTTTTCCTTTTTCAGGGCATCCGTTACTTCATCCACTTCTTTTTCAAAAGTCCAGCAACGGTTCAGGTATGGATTGCCTTCGTAAACGCTTACAAATGCTTTTTTGCACAGCAAATGTACTTCCGCGCCTATTTGTTCGCGAAGGCATCGCACCACCGGTGTAGTAAGCACAATGTCGCCGATGGAACTGAAACGCAGGATGAGAATTTTCATACCAATCAAATGATGCGGCGAAGTCTGAAATCTTTGACAGGACGCAACACCAACGGCACTTTTTCAATGACCACAGAGTCGCTGTCGAGGCCAAACCAGTTTTGCGGTGAAGCCGTAAATCTTTTCACGGCAAGGTAAACGCTCATGACCATTTGCTCGAGCACCGGCAGATCATTTTCGTTGGAAAGGAATTCCTGCATGATCACAAACCTGAAATCGCCTGTTGGTATGTCTTCACGTGTGGAATGGTAACGGTTTTCAATGTTCACTTCGCCGCTTTCGATGAGATCTTCGACCACTTTTTTCAAAAACAGGTTCATCCTTTGTTCAACGCGGAATCCGAGTCGGAACGATATTTTGTAAACATCATCGGAAGCAATCGCATTCACCCTGTATTCCATGGTGTAAGGCTCGTCGGTTACTTCGATGTGTACAAACCAATAAACATCGGCACGTTTGGGCTGGGTTTGCAGGATGGAATAAAGAATTTTCTCCTCCACTTTGCGCACTGATTTGGCGCTGCTCAGAAAAACCAGGTTTGTCGCGTATTTCGGCAAAGTTTCATCATTACTCAGGGAAATAAGCTGATCCAGGTAGTCCCTGATTTTTACATTCTCAACAAAACGGTCCTTGATTTTCTTTGCTCTGACCCAGATAAACATGAGTAAAAACAGCACAGATGCTATGATGATGGTGAGGAACCCTCCTTCTTTAAATTTCAGGATGTTGGCGGCAAAAAAGGCGCCTTCAAAGCACAGGTACCAAATAAGGAAAATCCAGATCAGCCATGCCGGCACCCTTTTTACCACAAAAAAGTTCGCCAAAAGAATGGTCGACATCATCATGGTGATGGTAACCGATAAACCATAAGCGGCCTCCATCGCGGAACTTTCCTTGAAATAAAGTACCACAACTACACAGCCAATCCAAAGCAGGGTGTTGACTGCCGGTACGTACAACTGGCCTTTGAGGTAGGTAGGAAAAACAACGGTTAGTTTGGGCAGCAAATTGAGGCGAATGGCTTCGGAAACGAGTGTGAACGAACCCGATATCATGGCTTGGCTGGCAATAATGGCAGCCATGGTAGCAATGGCGATACCAATGGGCAAAAACCAGTGCGGCATGGTGCCGTAAAAAGGATTTTCATTGCCGGCAGGCAACACGGTGTTTTCAAATTGAAGGCACCAGGATGCCTGCCCCAGATAATTCAAAACAAGACAAGTTTTTACAAAAATCCAGCTTACGCGTATGTTTTGCTTTCCGCAATGCCCCAGATCGGCATAAAGCGCCTCCGCTCCTGTAGTACATAGAAACACGGCTCCCATCAGTACCAGGGCGTTGTGGTGGTGCATCAGCATGGCTACTGCACACATTGGATTAAGGGCATTCAGCACAGAAAGATCCTGAGAAACCCAATAAATGCCCAGAATACTCAACATGGAAAACCAAACCAACATGACGGGACCAAAAAATCGACCTACGGCAACCGTTCCAAACTGCTGAAATAAAAACAGCATGGTTATGATACCAATGGTAATTTGAACCGTCGGTATGTGCACGTCGTGCAAACTTGGAATAGAATGCAAACCTTCAATCGCAGAACTCACCGAGATTGGAGGTGTGATCATGCCTTCCGAAAGTACCGCAGCGCCACCGATCATGGCAGGAAAAAGCAACCACTTTTGGCGGCGACGCACCAGGGTATACAATGAAAAAATACCACCTTCGCCCTTATTGTCCGCACGCAGTACCAATGTTACGTATTTTAAGCTCGTTTGGATCGTAAGGGTCCAAAAAACCAACGAAACAGCCCCCAGAATCGTTTCCCGATCAACAACATTGCCACCCACAATGGCACGCATAACATACAATGGAGACGTACCGATGTCGCCGTAAATGATGCCCAGGGTAATAAGAAGGCCTGCAAAAGTAAGGCGGTGATGACTGGAAGATTCAGTTACTGACGAATGCGTATTGCTCATGACACGTACGGGATCCTGCGATACAGGTAGAACTAACAGGTTAATGGTGGATTCGTGTTTTGCAACATCTTGTAATGAGCAGCAAACTTAATCCATCAGGTGTTAGCAGACGACAAAGTTAACCTCTTAAAATGTTCGATTTGTTCCTTGTTGCCTAAAATAACTAATTTCCAACCCTTTTTAAGCTTTTTATCGTCATCCGGGTTCAATTCGTAATGGCCATTCGGCGAACGCAAAGCAATAATGCTCACACGTGTCGTTGATTTGAGCTGGCTTTCACCCAAACTTAGGTCCACATAGGCATCGTTCAACTGATCGAGCTCAACTTCGTCAAAAACCATATTTCCAGGTCCGATTTCACTCAGAAGGGTGTAAAAATCGAGCATTTTAGAGTTATTCACCCAGTTGGCCATGTAAAATCCGCCGATGCGTTCCGGCACAACGGTTTGGTTGGCGCCGGCACGTATAATTTTTCGTTCATCGCAGTGGTTGCTCGCCCTTGATATGATGCGCAGGGAGGGATTGATTTGCCTTGCCGTTAGGGTGATGAACAGATTATCGGCATCGCTGGGCAGGGTGATCACCAGAGATGCCGCTCTCTGAATGCCAGCTTCTTCCAAAACATCTTCTTGCGTCGCGTCACCTTCAACGTACAAAAACGGCGTTTCCTTCCTCAGCAAATCTAATTTATCAAATTTGTTTTCCACCACAACAAAAGGGACTTTTTGCTTGTGTAATTCTTGGGCCACTTCTGTGGCATGGCGGCCAAATCCGCATACAATGGTATGACCTTTAAGGTTTTCTATTTTTCTGTTCATGCGTAAGTCATTTATAAGCTTGGCAAAACCGCCTTCCGCAACCGTACTCGTCAGGATGGAAATGGCATAAGCAAAGGTGCCGACATTGAATAGAATAAGGCCCGATGTAAACAACCGTCCGGCTGTGCTGAGTGGATGAACTTCTCCAAAACCTACCGAAGCGAGGGTTATCACCGACATGTAAAAGGCATCAAACCAAGGGTAATTTTCAATGACCACATAGCCCATTGTACCCGTAAGCAGCGACATCACGATCAAGAACAATGCCAAGCGGAGCCGACCAACTGCGATCATGATGCGCTTTAACCTGGGACAACGGTGCTCTTTGGTTTCTTTTAACCGCAAAAACAACAACGTCAGGTAGAAAAAATTGCCGATTGCCACGAATTTAGAGTTTAAAGGTTGCTAGAAAGTACTGCTCAATACCAGATATTCCCACGGTTTGAGGTTCAGGTTCATTTCTGAAGTTACCTGAACCGTACTCACGCCGAAAAGGTTGGCATAAGCTCCGGTAGCTTCATTGGGTGGACGGAGGCTGGCGTTGCAGTTTTCTTTGCTCAGGTTGATCACCACCAGAACCCTGTTGTTGCCCTTTTTTCGGTAGAAGGCATACACCTTTTCCTCCGAATCACCACCAATTTTTACCAAATCACCTCCGTGTTTGCCCGACCAAATCGCTTCATTCTCGTGGCGGAGCGTGTTTAGTTTTTGAAAAAAATCGGTTTTGCCCATTTTTTTCCACCGGATGGGCGAACGATCGAAAAAGCTCAGCCGTTGTTGCTGGGTTTCTTCCTGCCCATTGTACAACATGGGCATGCCTCCCCAGGTATACATCAACACGTTGAACGCATCGGCGGCTGGACCGTAAAGCTCCTGTTCCGTACCATTGTGCGCATTTTCATCGTGGTTTTGTGTAAAATAAAGTTGGGTATAGTTTTCCGGATAAAGATCATCAAGGTATTGGCGCAACGTGTCCAGGGCAATGGCCGTTTGACGGCCCGCAGCAATATCTTTGGTTACATCTTTCCACTTCCAGCCGTAATTAGCGTTGAAGCAACTGTTGAAATGTTTGGGCTCATCCTGCCACTCGGCCAACATAAATGGTACTTTCACCGAATCGAGGGACGGACGAACTTCTTCCCAAAAATCATTGGGAACCAATCCGGCCATGTCAACACGGTATCCATCAATACCGTATTCGCGCAGCCAAAACTGCATCGCATCGATCATGGCTTGCCTTGTTGCTTTATTGCCGTAATCAAGGTCGCAAACATCAGACCAGTCCTCAATGGGTTGTCCATGCTCGTTGATGGGAACCGTAAATGCTCCGTTGTAAAGGGTATAATATTCAGGATGCTCTTTTTTCCAAACGGCATCCCAGGAGGTGTGGTTGGGTACCCAATCGAGGATAACTTTCAGGTCGAGCGCATGCGCCGCATTCACCAGATTTTTAAAATCTGCCGGTTGTCCGTAATCTGGATTAACAGCATAATAGTCGCGAACGGAATAAGGACTGCCGAGTTTCCCTTTGCGTTTTTCCTTGCCGATGGGATGTACGGGCATGAGCCATAGCACGGTAATCCCCATGGCTTTAAGTCGGGGCAATGCTTTTTGAACACCTTTAAAATTGCCTTCAGGAGAAAACTGGCGGATGTTACATTGGTAAAGCACCGCGTTTCGAACCCATTCGGGCTCGGCAGGTCGGTTGTCGTTGGATGAAGGCAGTAGGTTGGGCATGGCATCCATAACAGACTTGTCGGGTTTTCCAGAATTTTGGCAGGCGCTTAACAAGGCCAGCATCATAACAACAAATGGATAACGCATGTCGAAATACTCAATGATGGTTGCAAAATGTGGTTAATTGGTTACTGGAGGAGGTGTTTTGTTGCTCACAACCCTGACCTGCGTACCCGTCACATTAATGGCGGTATTTCCTTTCCAAATCATGACAAATCCTTTGTCCTGTATGGACCATGTGTTGTTGATGTAGGGATCTTGACAGGACAGGTAAATTTCATTTTTGGGGTCATCCCAGCCCCATTTGCCTGTCTCAACGACCTTGCCGCCAATAAGTACATCGAAAGTTTGGTCCTCGTGGAACTTGATCCATTTGGGTTGGTATTGATGGTGAATGGTGCTGTCGTTGGGTTGGTAAGCCATGGTGAGATGCCACCATCCGGTATTCAGGTAAGCTTTGCGGCTTGCGGAAGCCGGAGGAAGGTTTTCAATGGGAACATGTACCCTTCTTGGAGGCGTTGCATTTTGAATGGGCGGCGCCGAATCGGGATTGCTGGAATAAATGCCGTGTGAAGAACGGTAGCCACCATAGGAAGTCGCTCCTTCTTCAATTGGTGTTTCTACAACCGGCGTTTCTTTGCGCAAATTGCGGCAGGTAACATAAGCAAGCGTTACTACCAGCACAGCGAGGATCAAATTCAATTTCATATCAAAACAAAGTTTGTGTTCCTTTAAATCAGACGGCAAGCAAGCGCAAACCGGCATGGACGTCGGGAATGGTCAGGTTTTCAAATCCTGGTATGACCAGGTGTGCTTTGGAAAGATCTTCCTTACCGCCTACACCGATCACTGTAAAACCACCCTGCAACGCAGCCGCTATGCCCATATTGGAGTCTTCAAAAACCCAGCATTCAGTTGGGTTCAGGTTCAGCTTTGCTGCGGCGTTTAAAAAACATTCAGGATCAGGCTTGCTTTTTCGCGTGGTGTTGCCATCGCTTACCACATCAAAAAAAATATTCAACCGGGTATTTTCCAAAACCTTTAAGGCGTTGCGGGAGGAAGAAGTAAGGGCCGTTTTAACATCTTCCTGCCGCAGTTGTTGTAAAAAGTGCAGCACACCGGGCAATACTTCTACAGGAAGCATGCCGGCAATCAAATCAACATACCAGTTGTTTTTAACATCACACCAGTGCAGTTTTTCAGCTTCGGTCATGTACAGTCCGCCCCATTCCAGAATTTTTTCCAGACATGCCACTCTGCTCAGGCTCCTAAGTTCAAGACAACGTTTTTCACTCAAATCAAAGCCCAGTTGCGATGCAACGGTACTCCATGCATGGCAATGGTAACGTGTGGTTTCAACCACAACACCGTCAAGATCAAAAATGCAACCTTTCATGTAAGTTGATTAGTCGGTTGGTAGGTCGGTTGGTTGGTAGGTCGGGTAAATTGAGGAATGCCGACCAACCAACTAACCTGACTAACCGACCAAATAAAAATCCCCGCCTGTTTGCAGACGGGGCGGATGTGGTCCCAAGTGGGATCGAACCACTATCTGAGGTTCCGGAAACCTCCATTCTATCCGTTGAACTATGGGACCAAAAAGGAATGCAAAGGTAAGTGCATAAATTCAAATTTCAGCGCTCCGTTTGAGCGATTCTTGCATTTCGGGCAATTGAGCATCCAGCCAGGATTTGCATTGTGCGCTCAACAATGTTGCATCTGAACCTAAAACTGGCACACCATAACGAACAGCTACCCTCATCTTTTTTTCTGAAAAACGACGAAAAAAATGGGCTACAAACGTATCATCTCCAACCCAATAATCATCTTTGGAGCCGTACTCGATGGCTACGGGCACAATAGGAATGTTGTTGGAAGCTGCGAGTATGAAACCTCCGATCCGAAAATCGAGGGTTTGGTCCAACGCGCCGGTTGTGCCTTCCGGGTACAAAAAAACAGGAAAACCTTCGGCAACCTTTTGAGCAATACGATTCAGGGTAAATTTTCGGCTTTGTGGATTCTCGCGCTTCAGAAACAACACACCAGTAATTTTGGCGCCATAACCAAAAATGGGCCACGAAGAAAGTTCCGATTTTGCAACAACAAGACCATATACATCGCATACCAATACAAAGGGGTCAAGATACGATCGGTGGTTCCCCATGAGTATGCATGGGAAATCGGGAGGATTGCCTTCTACCGATGATTGGACCCCGAGGGCTGGAAGCCAATGCCGGGCCCAGGATCGCCGGATGCGCAACGTACGCGGCATGTTTTCACCGAACAGGACATTAAGCCCTACTATTTGGACAATGCGTACCATCGCAATCAAGGTAAAATACAACAAGCGGAAAAATGCACGCAAAAACTTCATGCGTTTTTACGCTTGTTTTCCAACTCAAGCGCTTCATGGATTTCCGCCACAGAGATGTCCAAGTGGGATGCATCGTATACACATGTTCCCTGTTTCACAAGCAACACTTGCGGAGACTCGTGGTGCACCAAAAAGTTTTCCGCAATGGCCGACGATAAAGAACGGTGTTGGATAAGATCCAGGTAATAAGCTTCGAGGTTTTCTGTAGAAAAGTCCCAGTCGTCTTCCAACCTGTACTTTGCTATTGCACTTATGTTGCAACGTGTACTGTGTTTGAAAATAAGACATGGCACTTCAAGGGAACGTTCGATGATTTGTTCCAGCCCAACTTCGCTGTCAAGAGTATTCCAAGTGATGTTCATAAAAAAAGGAGTGGGAGCAAATTGAATAAACAGCTTTTAAAACAGCGAAGCGCACAGATGGTTCTGTGCGCTTCGTTATGCTTATGCTTCTAGGCAGACGTACTTTACATGTCGGTACCCGGGCAGCCGTAACCACGGTGGCAAGCTTCTAAAAGTACAAAACCAGCCAGCAGCGCAAAAGCGAGAAATTTTTTCCAAGTTTTCATAATGATATTCGTTTGAATGGATGCAATCTTTTTGCCTCTAAATTATCCTCAAAACGGAAATCCGTTCTTTTTTATTGTAACAAATCCCGTGCCATGGGTTAATTTCGCTGCAAATTTACACCATATGATGTATTCGTAACCGAATTTGTTACTGAATGCACACTTTTTTTTACCACTTTAGCCAATAATATTTCAATTACGTGAAATTACACCTCATTGCCGTCGGCGGAGCAGTCATGCACAACCTCGCCCTGGCCCTGCAAGAAAACGGACATACGGTAAGTGGTTCCGACGATGAAATCTACAATCCTGCTTACGACCGCCTTTCCCGGGCAGGATTGTTGCCGGAGGTTTTGGGTTGGCATCCTGAACTTTTACACCCAGGAATCGATGCCGTGATCTTAGGCATGCACGCCCGTGCCGATAATCCTGAGTTGCAACGCGCCAGAGAACTTGGATTAAAAATCTATTCTTATCCCGATTTCATTTTCGAACATGCGCGCAACAAAATACGTGTGGTGGTGACAGGCAGCCATGGCAAAACAAGCACCACCGGGATGATCATGCACGTATTGCGCAAACTTGGCCTCGACTTCGATTACCTCGTCGGCGCCCAACTTGAAGGTTTTGATACCATGGTACGTTTGTCCGATGCACCGGTCATCGTCATCGAAGGCGACGAGTATTTTGCATCGCCCATTGACCTGTATCCCAAAATGCTGCGCTACCGACCCAACATAGCCGTCCTTACCGGTATTGCCTGGGATCACATCAACGTTTTCCCTACTTTTGAGGCGTACAAAAAACAATTCGCAGCCTTGCTTGATGTCATCGAACCCGGAGGTAGTTTGTTCTGGAGTGCCGACGACCATGAAGTTCGCGAACTGGTGGCCGGCCACACCCAAACTTCCTACCTGAAACAGCCCTACCACGCGCTGCCCGCCAATACACAAAACGGTGTCATGGCACTGATTGCAGATGGCGAACCAGATGTTCCACTTTCGTTCATTGGTGAGCACAATCTGAAAAATGCCGCCGCCGCCGAAATGGTTTGCCTGGCACTGGGCATACCTGCCTCACGTTTTCGGCACGCCATTGCCAACTTCAAAGGAGCTTCCAGACGTCTGCAAACGTTGTTCAACAGCAACCACCGTATGGCATGGCAGGATTTCGCCCATGCTCCTTCCAAAGTGAAAGCAACCACACATTCCATCAAAGCGCTTTTTCCCGAAAGGCCGCTCATCGCTGTACTGGAACTGCATACCTTCAGCAGCCTCAATGCCAACTTTTTGCCTCAATACTTCAACAGTCTCAACGATGCAGAAGAAGCACTGGTGTTCTACAGTCCACATACGCTGGCCATGAAAAAAATGCCCCCACTCGTCCCGTCGCAGGTTGCAGGTTTTTTTGGGCACGCCAATTTACTTGTATTTGAAAGTGTTGAGTCGCTGGAAAAGGATCTGCGTTCACGCAACTGGAAAGGCAAAAACCTCCTGATGATGTCTTCAGGCACTTTTGGTGGTCTTGATTTGCCAAACCTCGTTAAAGAACTTATGCCGGCAAACGATTGAACACAAATCCTTCACCCGGACCGATAAAGATGGTAGATGCTGCCGTTCGGTCTTCTTCTGCGTTCAACCTATCAGATGATGTTGAAAAAACAAGCCGCCAGTGCCCCTCTGGGAACGCGAGTTGGGTTTCCAGCCCTTGTTTGGTGTTTAAATTGACCAGAAAAACCCATTCCGGATTTTCGTCCTGGGTCCACGCGAGCAACTTGTTGTTCCCCGTAGCATCTGGAGGTATAATCCAGCCTACTTTGCGCCCATACAGTTGGTCTTGTATTTCGTCTGAAAAAAGGCGCTGTCTGACAAGGTTGTTGTAAAGCGTTGTGTTTTGCCCCCATTGGTAGGGGCCATTGGTGCTTTTGGGGCCATTGCGTTCGTGAAAAACATACAATTTGGAATAAAACTCGTTGGGCGCGGGTGTTGGGTGCGGATCGCGGCATTCGAAACCCAGGGCCATGTACGACGGCATATCGGTCAGGAACAGTGCAATGAAGTGCCTGACTTCATTGCCATCAAGATAAAAAGCATCGAACCGCGGGTCGTCCTTATCGGCTGTCATGACGGTGAAGTTGGGAGCAAAATGCCGGGTATCCAACCATTGCCTGTACTGCGCAAAAGTACGCAAAAACAAATCGGTGTGAATGGGCTCCGATTGCAGATCGCCGAGGGTCGAATCGGCATGGGATGCTTCCAAGTGATCGCATTCATCGCCGAAAGCCATCTCCCCTGGAGGCGCCAAAAAGCTTTCGGCAAAATAGCCGAAGTAAGGTTTTTCAAGAAGTACTGTTGTTTTTACGACGCCCAACAAATCGTAATAGTCATCACGAAGGGCCGGTACTCCATCGGGGCGCATTTGCACGTGCGACATGTCGCCACGCATAAAATCGAAACCGTAACGGGCTTGTATGCTGGTGTAATGGTCGCATACATACTGCCAGGCGCTTTTGTTGGGGCGTTCGAAATCGAGTTCCCAACGTACATTGTCGTTTTTTGCCTCATAGAGCCGGTATCGTGCCAACGGACCAAAAACCCTGGAGAATCGTTCAGGGTTAACGATGCGGTAGTCGTGCCAGACCAGACCGTCTTCATCCACTACTTTGGCACGAGGATCAGGATCCACTTCAATGCCTCGATAAGGCGGCCCCATGGTTGCAGGAACTGTTTCGTAACCAAGTTCGTGCAAAAGATGAACCATGGCTTTGCGTCGGGCCAGGCGTCCGCTGTAATTGTGCGGCTGGCCAAACATGATGAGCAGACGTTGAATTTCGTCGGTCATGTAAAACAAATCGTAGACAGTTTCAGGCACAGGAAATTCTTGCGTTGCACTTCCAACGGCCAATAAGTGGCTGAACAATGCTTGTTCTACGGCCGTGTGCAGTTGCGCGTGATGGTCTGCGATGTGCATCCCGTCGCGTCTCAGCCACTCGAATATGGCCGGGTTGGCAACAGCCATTTCGGAAAAACGGTCGGTATGCGGAACCACATCCATGCCAATGGCTTTTCCCATGAGGTGCATCACATTCACCAGGGCATGCAGTTGGTTTTCAGGGGTATTGAGCCGGGGAAATAACTTTGCAAACTCATGGCTGTAAAATTCGGGATTGATGTTCCAGCTGGAAGGTCCATACAAACTGGCGACTACACCAGGCTCCCAAAAAGGCAAAAGATGTATGGCATTTTGGGCCTTCGGCAATAAGAAGGCATAAGGAATCAATTTTGTAAAATCGCCCAACGTGCGCAGGTTGACGCCTACTGTATTTGCTGTTTTAATCCAAGTGCTATCCACCTTGTTGGATAGCGGAGAAGGAATATCGAGGAGGGGATCGAGCGCTTTTTCTAGGTCGTCGTGAAAAATACTGTACAGCTCTTCGAATATGCCTTCAAGAGGTATAACCATCAGATTTTCAGGCATTTGTTCCATAAACTTAATGAATACTGAAGGGTGACCCATTTTCCTTTTTTTTTAATTTTCAACAGAATGCCAACATTTAACAGTAAAATCCAGTTAATATTCCACATTGTAGTTGCAATGTTGCGGAACTATTTGGATATTCGCTTTTATTATGATTGAGTTATTCAATCTCAAGCCAAAAATCGCATCGTTTTTTCCTTACTGGGCAAATGTTAATCCCCCGCCCATTTAAAATCCAATTGATTTACCGGCGTTTTGAAGCATCTGGTATCTGCAACGCCCTTACCATACAGGTAGGCATCTAATCATTAAGCATTGTTTACGCACCTATATGTTGTCCCCCTGCATCATCATGTTGCAGCTTTAATCCTTATTCCTTAACACGCTAAAAACATTCATTGTGATTTACAAAGTTAAATTGAAAAATGCCGATGAGTCGGTGTTGCTCGACGATCATGTGTACGAGTGGCTCACAACCGATCCTTACCTCACCAAAGTTGATTTCATCAACAACCTGCGCAGGCATTCCAGCGGTTGCGCCGTTTTCCAAAAGACTTGGAAAAAAGCCGGCATGGGCGGAGGTTTCAAAACCGAAACGATTTACCTGCACAAACTCATCGCCGAACGTTTTTTGGTAGATGAAAAAAACAAACAACGCAGGTTGGTTGGCGCCAAAAACGGCGACAAACTCGATTGCAGGGTTGAAAACCTAACTTACCGTACACGCGCCATCGCCAGCCGCCAACGACGTACAACCAGCAAAACGGGTTATACGGGCGTTTACCAAGAACACAGCCGTTACAGGGCTGTGATTTCGGTGCGCGGCAAAGCCTTCCACATCGGCATGTTCGACACCGCTGAAGAAGCAGCAGCAGCTTACAACAAGCTTTCCAAAGAAATGTATGGCGAAGAAGGAAAATTCAACAAACTGAAATACAGTATGTGAAAAAAGTTGATAAGCAGAAAGGTGAAAGCAGAAAGGTGTAAAAACTTTCCACTTTCAACTTTCTGCTTCTCAATGCATTCTGTCGCCTCGTAAATGCATGTTTTGCAAAATACCTGCTTCGTGGTGGAGGTACTCTTGCCAGCGTTCGCGAACACGTTCTTCTCCGAAATAGGTTTCAGCCAGCGCGATGAACATCTTATAATGCCCGGCCTCGGCAACCATGAATTTGTGGTACCAGTCGCGCAGGTCCTCGTCGGCGCAATGGAGCGACAACAATCGGAAACGTTCGCAGCTGCGGGCTTCTATTAGGGCACAGGTGAGCAACCTTTCGAGCAGGGTATCGTCGCGTGAAACACCTTTGCGTTGGTATTGCAACAGCGCATTAACGTACTCGTCTTTGCGCTGGCGGCCCAGTTTGAGTCCGCGTTTTTTTATTTCCGACAAAACCATCCTGAAATGCCCCCATTCTTCGGTAACCACCGGTGCCAGTTCTTCAACCATTTCGATGCGGTCCGGATAGGCCTGTATGAGTGAAATGCAGGCCGTAGCCGCCTTTTGCTCGCAATAGGCATGGTCGGTCAGCATCTCGCCAAGATCCATCTCGGCGAGGTCAACCCAGCGTGGATCGGTGGGGAGTTTGAGACCAAGTTTGGTATTTTGCATCTGTCTTAACCTGGATTTTTTGGATTTTGGGGATGGGGATTTCACTGGGATTGTAAAAAGGATTTGGGAAGATTGGATTGGATTTTAAGGGAACCTGAGCGTAAAGTTATTTCTTTGTACATTGTGAATGGGCATTTTGTGCCCGGCAGATATGAATCTTTGCCAACCAACCTTAAATTTGCGTTCAGGTCTCCTTAAAATCCAATCCAATCTTCCCAAATCCT
>JBBSDH010000036.1:0-26001 GCA_038249605.1 Chitinophagales bacterium
AAAGGGGTGATTCAAAAATGCTGAATGTACGCAATAACGCTTGGCCAGATTTCTCGCTGCGCTCGAAATGGGATGGGGGTGGGCTTGAGGTGTCTCCCTATCGGTCGACATGACAGCGGTATGTTCGGTCGACATGACAGCGGTATTTTCAGTCGACATGACCGGTATTTTCAGTCCTAATGAACCGCGTTACGTTTTTCTCTATTATGCCGTTGAATGGATAGGGTTGTTTCGCCCCCTCTAAAAAAGCTAAGTGTCATTTTGAGCGGAGCTAAACAACCCTATCCATTCAACGGAATGATTGAGAAAAACGTAACGCGGTTCCTAAGTACCGGAGGGCGACACCCGATTTTTTTGACCAACCGACCAACCGACTAATTCTTTATATACATCAACTGCTCGATGTTGATGCCCCGAATGTATTTACCCACCAAGCGGGTATTTGTTTCGTTCATTTCGAGGTAGATCAGGGCATCGTAGTTTCCAGGTGCATTGCCATCGTTGACAAAAACGCAAACGTAAACCGGGCGTGGCGAGGAAGTAATCAGGGAAGTCTTGCCAGAGCGAAGGAAACCTTCGCTGTTTTCAATGACCTCGTATTGGTTTTCGCCCGCAGCTTTAAACGTCAGACTTTCGGTGGAAAATCGGTACCAGGTGCTGCCATCGAGGGTGGTTTGAGCCAGCAGACCTGCTGCCTGGAAGAAGCAACTGAGGGTCAGCGTTAGGAGTATTTTGCGCATTACTATGAAGATTTATAAGCCTTAAAGGTACGTAAAACTATCGTTGTGTTGGTGTTACGCGGGTGTAACCAACCCTTTTGAAAACGTAAAGGTTGGCGTAGACATTGTTATTAGCAAAATCTGCACCAACCTTTTGTTTATCCAGGCATCAATCCATGTCAAATGGCAAAAAAATCTTTGAAACGGCCTCTTATTGTCGTGTTTCAACAATGATGATGTTGCCGGATCCCCTGCAATTGGGGGTGGTGCGTTGGCGGACAAACCGCGCTGACATAGGAAGGTGGGCTCTTGTTTTCATGGATGAGCTGTTTAAAAAAAGTGTGATTTGGAAATGATGATGTTTGCTGTTGTGGCAAAGCATGCTGCCATGCTGAGTTTTCCACACCATGCAAACTTCAGACCTCTGAAAACCGTATGCACGGACACTCGCGCATCTTTTGGACAGGGCAAATAAGGCTTATAGTAATTTCTTTTTTTTATTTATATTGTTGATTATCAATGTTTTAATAAATTTTAACTTTTTGAAATTTCTCAATTCTTCCAGATTTGTAGTTCCGTAAAATAGACTTTTGGTGCAGGAAATCCTATGTTTGCATAGAGCACTACCGTAGTGTGGCTTCAAAACAAAAGGTTTTTGAGGCAAATACCCCGCCCGTCGGGCCCAGCGAACTACCTGTTGAACCTGAGCGAATGGACAAACCCAACGTTTCAGGTTATGGAAGATTTAAAAGATATCGCCTATTTTCTCACCCGCTACCAAGTGCGGGTAGTCGACGTGCTTACCAACCCGCCACAAGGCGCCGAAAAAAAAGAAAACAGGTACTGGGACTTTTACCTCGGCCTCCGCGAAAACCGTTGGAAATGCGAAGAAGATGCGGCAGCCTACTTTGGACTATTGCCGGAAAGCAAGGCTTTTTCAAGGTTGAAAAACGAGGTCCGCCGAAGGTTGTACAATACCCTGCTTTTCATCGATGCCACCAAACCCGAACTTTCCGATTACAACCGTATCGCTCAGGATTTGATGAAAGACTGGGCCGTGGCCGATACCCTGCGACGCCGTGGCGCCATACGCGCTTTCCTCGACCTCGCCTGGCGTTGCCTCCAAATCGCACTGCGCATCGAACACGTAGCCATGGTGGTCGACATCGCCCAGATGATCAAAACCTCCACCTTTTCCCGTCCCAACCTGAGCCGCGAATACCTGCGTACCAAACGGATTTTTGATGTGTACTGGCCGGCCTACCAGGCTGAAGTGAACCTGCGACAAGGCTACGAAGATTTTATCCTCGGCCTCGCAGCCAACAAAGGTTACAAAATGGACCGGGCGCCGGAAGCGCGCAGTTTGGCCCAGGAAGCACAACCGCTGCTCGAACAATACAACCACATGGGACTCCACTTTTATGGCCGCATGTTGTCCGTTTATGCCCATACACTTTGCCACAACTGGGAAGCAGGATTGGCTGAAGCCAACGAAGCTTTGAACTTCCTTAGGAAAAAGCCCGTGATCATCAATTCCTACCTCACCGCGTTTTCCCAACAAAAAATCGGCTGTCTGATCATGCTCGGGCGCCACGGCGAAACGCGCAAAGTACTCGCAGAAGTGGAGACGCTCGTTTTGGAAGGCACAGCAGGATGGTTTAAAAACCTGGAAATGACCGTCGTAAATGCCCTTTATGCCAGCGATTACACCGAGGCGTGGCATGGAGTGAAAAAAGCCGTGGCGCACGAACGGTTTCGGGAAATTTCGTCCATGGACCAGGAAACGTGGCGGCTAATGCAAGGTTACCTGTACTTTCTTGTGAAGGCGGGCATGATGGAATTGCACCCACGGGAAAAAAGTGACCTGTTCAAATTCCGGCTGACAGCCTGGCTCAACGACATGTCGCTGTACGGTCAGGACAAACGCGGCGCCAACATTCCCGTGCTCATCCTGCAAATGATGTTTCTGCTTCTGGAAAACAACACCGAAGCGTATTACAACCGCATCGAAGCATTGCGCAAATACCGCAAACGCAACCTAGAACCTTCGAGCGAACATTTTCGGACCGATTGTTTCATACGCCTGCTCGAACTGCCGCTGAAGTTCCCACACGACATGGAGCAACTCGTCGAAGCCGCGCAACCGCTTTTGGACAAACTCAGCATTGCCTCCAACGATGTGCTCGACCGGACGTTTGAAATCGAGGTGGTGCCCTACGAAACGCAGTGGGAATGGGTGCTGCACGTGTGGAAACAGCGGCGTAGACGGTAAAAAATCCGTCCAAATCCGTTAAATCCGTGTCATCTGTGTTCCATTACGATGATTCAATGGAACACGGATTTAACGGATTGGACGAATTTGAACGGATTTTTAAAAAAGGTTGTTCAGCAACGCATCGTCTGCCTCTTCCGGCAAAGTCACCCTCAGCTCGGGATACGCCTCCATGGTCCGTTTCAACGTACTCAAGGCGTGCGGATTACGAGCCCAGGCACGGCGACTGATGCCGTTGTTCACGTCCCAGAAAAGCATGCTGTGCAAGCGTCGGTCGGCCTCCGGGGAGCCGTCGAGCACCATGCCGAAGCCGCCGTTGATCACCTCGCCCCAACCCACGCCGCCACCGTTGTGCAGGCTCACCCAGGTGGCCCCGCGGAAGCTGTCGCCGATCACGTTGTGCACGGCCATGTCGGCGGTGTAACGCGAGCCGTCGTAAATGTTGGCCGTTTCGCGGTAGGGCGAGTCGGTGCCCGATACGTCGTGGTGGTCGCGGCCGAGCACCACGGGACCTTTCAGTTCGCCGCTTTTGATCGCGTCGTTGAAGGCTTTGGAGATGCGCATGCGGCCTTCCGAGTCGGCGTACAGGATGCGCGCAAACGAACCCACCACCGGTAAATTCGACGAGGCGTTGCGGATCCACAGGATGTTGTCGCGGATTTGGCCTTGGATTTCCGTAGGAGCGTCTTTGAGCATGTCTTCCAAAACCCGTCCTGCAATGGCGTCGGTGGCGGCGAGGTCGGCCGGATCGCCGGAGCAGCACACCCAGCGGAAGGGCCCGAAACCGTAGTCGAAACACAGCGGACCGAGGATGTCTTCCACATACGAAGCGTATCGGTACGGCGACTCAATCACACGGATTTCGCCCACTTCCAGGGGTTTTTCGCCTGGTTTGAACACTGCAGCGCCCACGTCGCCGGCTTCTTTGAGGAAAGCGTTGCCGTAGTCCCAGAAATACATGCCGCGTTCGCTCATGGTGTTCACGGCGGCGGCGTGGCGGCGCAGGGTAACGGCTACGGCCTGCATGAAGGCTTGCTTGTCGCGGATGAGCAAGGCTTTGGCTTCTTCAAAAGTATATCCCACTGGGCAGTAGCCCATGTCGTGGATGTTGTGGCAGGATGTTTGGTCGGAGCCCAGTTCGATCACCGTATGGTGCTCCACGAACGCTTCCCAGAGTTCCACGATGTTGCCGTGGTAGATGAGCGCCACCGCTTCGCGCCCGGCACGGCACTGTTCGATTCGCGCGATGAGCGCTTTCACATCAGAGTACACGTTGGAGGCATCGATGTAGCCGTCGGAGATGCGTTGGTTGACCGCGTCGTCATCTACTTCGGCGATCACGCCCACGCAGCCCGTGATGGTGGCTGCGCGCGCCTGTGCGCCCGACATGCCGCCGAGTCCCGAGGTCACGAACACACGTCCGCGCAGGTCGTCCGTGCCCAGGCCCAATTTCCGTCCCGCGTTGAGCAGGGTGATGGAGGTACCGTGCACGATGCCTTGCGGACCGATGTACATGAACGATCCGGCGGTCATCTGGCCGTACTGTGTTACGCCGAGGGCGTTGAAGCGGTTCCAGTCTTCCTTGCGCGAGTAGTTGGGGATCATCATGCCGTTGGTGACCACCACGCGGGGCGCATCGGCGTGGCTGGGGAAGAGGCCCATGGGGTGGCCCGAATAAAGTACCAGCGTTTGTTCGTCGGTCATGGTGGCCAGGTACTGCATGGTGAACAGGTATTGGGCCCAGTTTTGGAACACCGAGCCGTTGCCGCCGTAGGTGATGAGTTCGTGCGGGTGTTTGGCCACCTTGGGGTCGAGGTTGTTTTGCACCATAAGCATGATGGCTGCGGCCTGTTTCGACCGGGCGGGATAGTCACTCACCGGCCGAGAATGCATGGCGTATGTGGGCCGGAAGCGGTGCATGTAAATGCGGCCGTAGGTTTCGAGTTCTGTGGCGAATTCGGGCGCCAGCGTGGCGTGCCAGTCCTGCGGAAAATACCGCAACGCGTTGCGCACGGCGAGGCGTTTTTCGTCCACGGAAAGCACACCTTCGATCACACGGCGCGGAGCATGGCTCACGGTGGGGTCGAGGGGCCGCAGTTCGGGTAGGGTGGAGGGTATGCCCTGGAGGAGGGACTGTGGGAAATAATTTGTACTGGACATGCGATAAGAACTTTGTGCAAAGGTAAAGCGTGCCGGTTTAACTTCTGGTTTGCAACAACGATTATCAAGGCGTACCACGTTTTGCGAAAAATCGCGGGCCTAAGTCCTTAAAAATCAGGCAAATCAATTCAGGAAATCCCGAAAAACACTTTAAACCCGGTTTAATTTTGTAACTTTGAAGGAAATAACCGTCATGTCAAAAGTCCTAAACCATCCCAATATTCGCAAGCATTTGCTTTGGGAGTACGACTGGGATAACGTCGACTTTACGAAATTGGTCGTCGTTGTTATTGAGCGGGTCATCGAGCGCGGCAATCCACAGGAATGGCAGGGAATCATCGATTATTACGGTTCCAAGGTGATTCTCGATGTGGCGGAGAAGAGTACCCGGCTTAGTCTCCGCGACAAGTCTTTTACCAAAATTTACCTGCAATCCGGTTTTATTCATGACCCACAACGATCCTGAAGTCGTACTTCCCGAAACATTTGCATGGTTGTTGGAACTGCAACGAGATCCGATTTTGGATGCATTTTTCCTGGTCGGCGGAACAGCATTGGCGTTGCACATCGGGCACAGACTTTCCATTGACCTTGATTTTTTTTCTACCGCATCCTTTGATACCCAACAACTGGAGGGTCATTTAACTCAAAAGTATCATTTTCAAACGGACCAGGTCGCACTCAATACACTCAAAGGCTTCATCTCCGACATCAAGGTTGACTTCATTACCCATGCCTACCCACTTGTTGAACCATTGATCGAGGAAAATGGAATCAGACTCGCCACTATGGTGGATATCGGTGCTATGAAACTGAATGCTATTGCGCATAGTGGAAACAGACAGAAAGATTTTTACGATATGTACTTCTTGCTGGAGCATCATAACTTAAAAGTCATGTTAGAGGCGTACGCATTCAAATACCGCAATTCCAATCCGATCATTCCGCTCAAAGCCCTTATCTGGTTTGACGACATCGACTTTACGCTTGAAAAGCCGATGCTCAAACGAAAATTGTCTTTCGATTCAGTTAAACGTAGACTCCTGGAGGCTGCTTCCAAGCCGGATAAATTGTTTCGATAAATTGACACACTTTCTTGTCCAAAAGCAATTTTAGCCAAGCCTAAACCTTCCTTTCCAACCCTGTGTAGCCAACATTTTAATACCAACCATTGGGCTAAAATCCGTAAATTGAGCCACTAAAAATGAACGAACCGAAAGCAAATTCATGAGCTTAAATACACAATCCCTTCAACCCATCATCAACTTCATCTGGACCGTTGCAGACGATGTTCTGATCAATAAATTCCTCGAAAATCAATACCAGGACGTCATTCTTTCCATGACCGTTTTGAGGCGTTTGGACCTGGCACTGGAACCCAGCAAAGACAAGGTGCTGAAAACCTACGACGAATTTAAAAGCAAAATTGACAATGTTTCCGGACTGCTCACCAGCGAACAACACGGATCCGGCCTGGCGTTTTACAACACCTCGCCCTTTACCATGAAAAAACTGCTGGCTGACCCCAAAAATATTGATACCAACTTTTTAGATTACCTCAATGGTTTCTCTGAAAACGTACAGGACATCATCAGCAAGTTCAAATTCAGAAACCAATTAGAAACCTTCGAAACCACCGGCATTACGTTTGCCCTCCTCGAAAAATTCTGCAATCCCAAAGTGGAGTTGAGCCCCGACAAAATATCGCCCATGGCCATGGGATACATGTTTGAGGACTTGATCCGCCGATTCAATGAAAAAACCAATGCCGCCGCAGGACGGCACTTTACACCCAGAGAAATCATCGCGCTGATGACGCATTTGGTGTATTTGCCCGTAAAAAACAACATTCAGAAAGGAACATTCCTGGTGTACGACCCCTGTGCCGGCTCCGGAGCAATGCTCACGCAATCCAAAATATTTGCCACCAATCCCGAAGGCGAAATAAAATCAAGCGCCACTTTTCACTTGTACGGACAAGAAAATACCGGCGAAATGTATGCCGTGTGCAAATCGGATATGCTGCTGAAAGGCGAAGACCCCGACAAAATAAAGTTCGGTTCTACGCTGAGTGAATACGGCTTCGAACCCGATTTGAAGTTCAATTTCATGCTCACCAACCCGCCTTATGGCACCAGTTGGAAGCAGGATATGGACAACCTGAATGTAGGCACCGATAAAAAAATAAGCATTGTTGACAAACGTTTCAACCTCAAAATCAAGAACTTTAAAGGCGAATTGGAAGAAACCAGCTTGACTTCCCGCAGCAATGACGGACAGTTGATGTTCATGTTGCACATGCTGTCTAAAATGAAGGACCCTAAAGACGGCGGCAGCCGCATTGCTTCTGTACACAACGGCTCTGCCTTATTTACCGGCGATGCGGGTAGCGGCGAAAGTGGCATACGCCAATACATCATTGAAAACGACCTGCTGGAATGCATTGTACAATTGCCGAACGACATCTTTTACAACACCGGCATAGCTACGTACGTATGGTTTGTGAGCAATGTAAAAGAGGCAAAACGCAAAGGAAAAGTGCAACTCATCAACGCTTCTTCGGATGCTTTTTTCCGGAAAATGCGCAAATCTTTGGGCAGCAAACGAAACGAATTGGTGGCAGAGCACATAGACGCGATACAAGCCCTGTATTTTGATTTTGAAGAAAACGAATACAGCAAAATATTCGACAATGAAGACTTTGGCTTTTACCAAATACAGGTACACCAACCCGAAAAAGATGAAAACGGGCAGGTGGTAACCGACAGCAAAGGCAAACCCAAAAGCGACAGCAGCCTGAAAGACATTGAAAATGTACCGATGCGCAGAGACAAGGCATGTCTTGCCTTGTGCGACGAATATTTCAAACGCGAAGTGCTGCCCTTTGCCCCCGATGCATGGTACGACAAAACCAAAATGAAAGTGGGCTACGAAATTGCCTTTAACAAGTATTTCTATAAATACGAAGGACTGCGCAGCCTTTCAGATATTGCAGCCGATATTTTGAAATTGGAACAGGAAACGGATGGCTTACTAAAAGAAATTATCGCGTAATGGAACAAATGGAAAATAGCCAATTGCAGGTTTACAATGAATATCAGCCAAAAATCACTTGACTTTTTAAGCAACCACCATGAATAATATAAAATCGTACACAAAATACAAACCCTCAGGCATCGCTTGGCTGGGTATATTCCGGAGCATTGGGAGGTGAGGAAGTTGAAGGCTAATAGTAAAATCGTAAATGGGGCAACACCGTCAACCACAAACCCAGAATATTGGGACGGTGATGTAATTTGGGTAACGCCCGCTGAAATTAATAATATTGTTTATTTGAATACTTCAATACGTAAAATTACAGAAAATGGGTATAAAAGTTGCGGCACATCATTAGTCCCAAATAACTCAATAATATTAACAACAAGAGCACCAATTGGAAAGTTAGCAATATCAAAAACAGTAATGTGCACAAATCAAGGATGCAAATCAATTATTCCAATTGAACTTGACACCAAGTTTATTTATTATCAATTATCGATTAGAAGCAATGAATTAAATGGGCTTGGTACTGGAACTACATTTATGGAACTTGGTGGTTTTGAATTAAAAAATTTACAAATAATCTATCCCTCCCTCCCCGAACAAACCGCCATCGCAAACTTCCTCGACTACAAACTCTCCAAAATAGACCGCTTCATAAAAAAGAAAAAGCAACTCATAAAACTACTCAACGAGCAAAAAGCAGGCATCATCAACCATGCCGTTACCAAAGGCATTAACCCAAAGGTGAAAACAAAACCCAGCGGTATTGAGTGGCTGGGGGATATTCCGGAGCATTGGGAGGTGCGGAAGTTGAAGGGCATACTATCAAAAGAGAAAGGAGCATTAAAACCAGGGCCTTTTGGTAGTGATTTGAAGAATGTAGATATTGTTAGTTCGGGGTATAAGGTTTATAACCAAAGAGCAGTTCTTGATAGAAATTACGAGATGTCAGAAGAATGTATAAGCCCTGAAAAATTTGAAGCCTTAAAAGTATTTGAAGTATTATCGGGTGATATATTACTAACTACAAGAGGGACAATTGGAAAGTGTTGTATCATTCCTAATGAATTTGAAAAAGGAATAATACACCCTTGTATAATAAGGCTTAGAATAGATAGCAATATGGTATTACATTCATTTGTTAAATTGTTTATAGAACAATCAAGTGCGTTCCAAACTGCATTGAAGTTAAATAGCAATGCAACAACCATTGATGTGATTTATGGAAACACCCTAAAGGATGTATTTTTTGTAGTACCATCAATTCCCGAACAACAAGCCATCGTCACCCACATAGAAAAAGAAACCGCCAAACTCAACCAGGCCATTGCCACCATAGAAAAGGAAATCATCCTGGTGCAAGAGTATCGCACAGCCTTAATCGCCGAGGCCGTAACGGGCAAAATAGATGTGCGG
Source organism: Chitinophagales bacterium (assembly GCA_038249605.1). Lineage (GTDB taxonomy): Bacteria > Bacteroidota > Bacteroidia > Chitinophagales > Saprospiraceae > M3007. The sequence goes on from JBBSDH010000036.1 coordinate 9,610, forward strand.
GAGTATAAAATACCTGAAATGAATGTAGAGACAATGCATGCCCTGTCTGAATATGAACCCGATTGGGAGGAAGAACTAAGCCTGGCAGCAGAAGAGGCCGAAGCGTATGAATCCGGCGAAAATCCTGATTAAAAAATGAACGAGCAGCCAAAAATATCCATTCGTTTTTTCGACGACCGCGAAGTGCGAGCCTTATGGGACGAGCAAAACGCCAAGTGGTGGTTTTCGGTGTTGGATATTGTCGCTGTGCTGACCGACCAAGATGACTACGCCAAAACCCGAAACTATTGGAAGTACCTGAAAGCCAAACTCAAGAAAGAAAATAGTGAAGTGGTTAGTGCCACTACCCAGTTGAAATTGCTGGCACCCGACGGTAAAAAGCGTTTTTCCGACATGCTCGATTACGCAGGTATTATTGCACTGGGCAAAACCTTTCCGGGAACCAAAGCAAACCGATTTATCGAATGGTTTACCTACAGCGACGAAAGCATAGACGGGAAAAGCAAAACAAAGGCTTACGCGCTCTTTGAAAGTTCTTTTATAGATGGCATAGAAGTTGGAACAAGCAATGGATTACAACAAATTCACGCGTATTTGTTTGGCGGCCTCTATGATTTTGCCGGACAAATCAGGCAAAAAAACATTTCGAAAGGCGGTTTCCAGTTTGCAGTCTCCCATTTCCTGGGTGCCACCTTATCACAGATAGACGCAATGCCCGAAAACACCCTGGAAGAAATTGTTGAAAAATATGTGGGCATGAATATTGCGCACCCCTTCATGGAAGGCAACGGCAGAAGTGCCCGAATTTGGCTGGATTTGATCTTGAAAAAACGTCTGAAAAAATGCGTGGATTGGAGTAAAATCGGCAAAAGCGAATACATGAACGCCATGGTAAAAAGCAGCACGGATAGCAGTACGCTTAAAGCATTGCTGGAAAATGCCCTGACCGACCAAATCGACAGCCGGGAAATGTTTATGAAAGGCATTGACTACTCTTATTATTATGAGGAAAACAACTAACAGCGCATGAGCACCGATACCACCGAAAAAGGCTTAGAAGCCCACATTGCTCAATATTTGGTCGAGGAGCACCAGTTTTTGCTGCGCGAAAACACGTCGTACGACAATGTTGCCTGTATGGATGTGGCCTTGCTGTTTCAATTTTTGGAAGCCACACAACCCAAAGCCGTCGCCAAGCTCAAAACCTACCACAAAGACCTGTACGAGTCCAAGATAATCAAACGCCTCAACGACCAAATACAGGCAAAGGGCATCATTGAAGTGCTTCGCAAAGGCATTACCGACGGTTTTACGGATACCAAACTGCAGTTGTTTTACGACAAACCCGTTTCGGCCTACAATACAACGGCCGACGCCCTGTACCAAGGCAATGTGTTTTCGGTGATGCGGCAGGTCTATTTTTCGCCCAGGGATAAAAAGTCTTTGGACATGCTGTTGTTCATCAATGGTATTCCGATCATATCTTTTGAGTTGAAAAATGAACTGACCAGGCAAAATGTTCAACATGCCATCCAGCAATACAAAAATGACCGGGACCCGCAGGAGGAACTGTTTCGTTTGGGTCGTTTAATGGTCAATTTTGCGGTGGACACCGAGGAGGTTTGGATGTGTACGCAACTCAAAAAAGAGAAATCCTATTTCCTTCCTTTCAACAAAGGGTGCGACAACGGGGCCGGAAATCCGCCCCATGACGGCATCAAAACCGATTATTTGTGGAAGGAGATTTTAACCAAAGGCCATCTTACGGACATTATTCAAAACTACTGTCAGCTCATCACAGAAGAAAAAGAATACGTAGACGACAAAGGCATTGTAAGAACGAAAAAAGAAAAAAAACTGATTTTCCCGCGTTACCATCAATGGGTGGCGGTGCGCCAACTTTTAGACCATGCGCAGGAAAAGGGTTCGGGACAAAAATATCTGATCCAGCATTCTGCCGGTTCGGGCAAATCAAATTCTATTGCCTGGTTGGCGCATCAGTTGGTGGGTTTGCACGACAAAACGGGCAGAGACAATATTTTTGATACCGTCATTGTGGTGACCGACCGCCGGGTTTTGGATGCACAAATCAGGAACAACATCAAGCAGTTTCAGCAAGTGAGCGGCGTGGTAGAAGCCATTACAGAAGGAAGCAAACAACTCAAAACGGCGCTGGAGGAAGGCAAAAAGATCATCATTACCACCATTCAAAAATTCCCACACATCGTGGAAGAGATAGGCGAATTGCCCGGCACCAATTTTGCGATCATCATCGATGAAGCCCACAGCAGTTTGAGTGGACAAATGGCGCGGAAACTCAATGAGGCATTGGCAAAGCCAAATGAAGATGATGAAATAGAAACAGAAGAAGGCGACACCATAACAGGCGAAGATTTAATTACCGATTTAATCAGGTCGAGAAAACTTTTGCCCAATGCGAGTTATTTTGCTTTTACGGCCACGCCCAAAAATAAAACATTGGAATTGTTTGGGGTTCCGTTTCAGGAAGGCGGGCAAACGAAATTCAGCGCTTTTCATTTGTATTCGATGAAACAAGCCATTGAAGAAGGCTTCATCATGGATGTTTTACAGAATTACACAACATATCAAAGTTATTACGCGCTGCTCAAAAAAATTGAGGACGACCCCGAATACGACAAACTCAGGGCGCAAAAGAAACTAAAGCAGTATGTAGAAAGCCACGAACACGCGATCAAAAAGAAGACTATTTTGATTGTGGAGCATTTTTTGGAAAACGTACTTCGCAAAAAACGGATGGGAGGTTTTGCGAAAGCGATGTTGGTGACCAGTTCAAGAGCCAACGCCGTTCAATACAAAAAAGCATTTGACGATTATTTGCGCAAAATCAACAGTCCGTACAAGGCAATCGTTGCATTCTCGGGCGAAATTGATGGTCAAACCGAAGCGAATTTAAACGGATTTTCGAGCAACGCCATTCCTTCGGAATTTAAAAAAAATGAACATCGTTTTTTGTTGGTGGCCAATAAATTCCAAACGGGTTTTGACCAACCGCTTTTGCACACCATGTATGTAGATAAAAAACTGGGTGGTGTGAATGCGGTACAAACGCTTTCAAGGCTCAACAGAAGTCATCCTTTAAAAAGGGAGACGTTTGTTTTGGACTTTGCCAATTCAGCCGAAGACATTGAGCAGGCATTTAAGCCTTATTTTGAGAGCACCATTTTAGGAGAAGCAACCGACCCAAATAAATTGTTTGACTTGCAGGAAGCTTTGGACAACTACCAGGTTTACACCAAAGAGCAAGTTTTTGAATTTTCAAATAAAATTTTAGCCAACATTCCGATTGATGCCTTGCATGCCATGCTTGACCGTTCGTCTGCTGGTTTCAAAAACGATTTAGACGAAGAGGAACAGGCTGATTTCAGGGTGAAGGTCAAATCCTACGTTCGTTTGTATGTTTTCTTATCGCAAATAGTGGATTTTAAAAATCCATATTTGGAAAGTCTTTATATTTTCTTAAACCATTTGCAAAACAAATTGGGTGGAGAAAAACCCCTTGACTTGGCTCAGGGCATTTTGAACAACATTGATATGGATAGTTATCGCTTGCAGTTGGAAGCAACCACCCATATTTTATTGGAGCAAGGGGAAGACTTGAAGCCAATGCCTACCGACATGCCGGGCGGAACCAGCCAACCTGAAATAGACCGGCTTTCCAACATCCTGCAGACCTTCAATGACCGTTACGGAACGCAATTTGAAGATATGGACAAGGTTCGGCAGATGGCAGAAAATGTTGCGAAGGACGTTGCTCAAAATCAGGAATTGATAACGTCCATCCAACATTCGGACGACCAAAATGCAAGAATAACCAGTGATAAAATTGTTGGTCAGGAATTGCTGAAACACATTACCACAAACTTTGACCTTTACAAGTTGTATTCGGACAACAAAGAGTTTAAGGAGGATTTTTCTGCCATGATGTTTGGCGCGGTGAAGGAGATAATCAGTAGAGGCATCAATGCACAGAAATAATTGAAAACAACCAACAACCATTCACCTGCGCTCAAACAAAACCGGAAGTTCATGGATGCCCAATACCCTGACGTTTTCAGACAACGGGAAGCCTTTTTCTACCGGACAAACAACAAAATGATGCTTTGTTTGTAAATCTTCCTGGGCAATGTGAAAACCTTTGGATGGCTTTGGTGTGGTAGAGTATTTTATTTCTACAAGTATTTCGGGTTTACCACCTCTGGTTATGACTAGGTCCGCCTCTGTTCCCTGGTGGGTGCGGTAGAAATACACGCCCGCCCAATCGGGCAGAATGGCGGTAATCTGTTCAATTACGTAAGTCTCCCAGGATGCCCCAATGGATGGATGCCCGGCCAAATCGAACGACGACGTGATGCCAAGCAATTGGTGCAGGATACCCGTATCCCGCACGTAAATTTTCGGAGACTTGACCAGGCGCTTTTTCAGGTTGGTGAAATAAGGCTGAATCCTGCGAATCAGGTATGCCGACTCAAAGAAATCGAGGTATTTCCGCACCGTAGTGCCGTGGACGCCCAATGAGCCCGAGAGCGTTTCCAGATTTAACAAATTGCCGCTTAGGTGGGCCGTCATTTGCCACAGTCTGCCTGTCAAAACTGGGTCAGCGTTCAGACCAAGTAAGGGTAGGTCCCGTTCCAGATAGGTTTTTATAAAATTTTGCCGCCACAAACGGGCATATTCTTCGTTGGGCGCCAACAAGGATGGAGGAAAACCGCCCCGGAACCAATGTGTTCTGTAATCGACCACAGATTGAATCTCTTCCAGAAAAAATGGTTTCAATTCATGGTATGCAATACGCCCGGCAAGCGATTCCGAACTGTCCCGTATCAAGTCGGGGGAAGCGCTTCCAAGCAAGATGAAACGCCCCGGCATTCGATTGCGGTCAATGATACCACGCAGCACAGGAAAAAGCGTCGGCAGTTTTTGCACCTCATCGAGGATAACCGTGTGGCCGGCGAGCTCGTCTAAAAACAGGGCCGGGTTGTTGAGCTTTGCGAGGTCATCCGGATTCTCCAAATCAAGGTAAATCGATGGTTTGTTTAATTTGGAGCGAATGGCTTGCCCCAAGGAGGTTTTGCCTACCTGCCTAGGCCCTACCACTGCCACTGCCGGGAAGAAAGACGCCAGTTTTATAATTTCAGCTTCAGCAATACGGGGAAGATAATTGTTATTTACCATGAAAATTCAGTTTTTAAAACAGAGATTTCATGGTAAAGATAAGTGTTCAGTTTAAAAAATGCAAGAAAACCAGAAGGTAAAGCGCACCGGAACATGCTTCAGTCTACAGCAACACGTTTCGGTGCGCTGCACCTCCAGACCATTTTTACCCTACATGCTACAAATGTTGCCGCCGCGCTGTGGCTTTGTCATCCCGGCCCTCAGGGCGTGGGATCTGTTCCGTTATTCGTAGGGATGACAAAGTCGCTTCGCTGGGTTCCTACGCCCTGCCGAGCCAATCCCCAACATCCAACCAACGATTTTACAATTCAAGTAAAGCAAGGATGAAGAAAAAGGGACCTGCGCGCAGCGCAGCCCCCTTTTTCTTTATCCTTGCTTTACTTGAATTGTAGCGTCTCAAGCGCAATCTCATTACTTCCCGTGACAGCTCTTGTATTTCTTGCCGCTGCCGCATGGACAAGGGTCGTTTCTTCCCACTATTTTATCCTTCACCATGGGGGCTATTTTTTGCACCGGTCCGCTCTGACTGGCGCTCATGCCGGCGCGTTGGGCTGCTGCCTGGGTTTCGGTACCGCCTTGCTGGTTGTTGGCGCGCAGGCGACTGGCCTGGGCGCGGCGCTGGGCTTCGGCCTGTTGCTGACGGGCCTGTTGCTGTCGCATCTGATCTTCGTCGGGCAGGTCGAGCGAACCTTTGAGCAGGAACGACGTTACGCTGGTATTGATGTGGCCGATGAGGTTTTCGAACAGGTTGTAGGCCTCCATTTTGTAGATGACCAGTGGGTCCTTTTGTTCGAACGAAGCGCCCTGAACCGATTCTTTCAGGTCGTCGATGTTGCGCAGGTGTTCCTTCCATGCGTCGTCGATGAGGGCCAGCGTGGCCACTTTTTCGATGTCGTGCATGATGGTTTTGCCGTTCGAGTTGATGGCATCCACCATATCGGCGCTGATGTTGAGTCCGAGGCTGCCGTCGGTGAAAGGCACCACGATGCGTTTGAAACGGGTGCCTTCACGGTCATGGATGTTTTTGATGAGGGGAAGCAGGCGTTCGCCCACTTGCTGACCTTTGCGTTGGTAAAGTTCGAGCACCTGATTCTGGAACTGGTTCACTACTGTTTGGATCTGGTTGCTGCGGAACCAATCGGATTCCATTTCCGGATCGACACCGATGGCGCGCAACGCATCGAGGCGGAACGTATCAAAGTCTCCTCCCTGACGGTGGATGTGTACGAGTTCTTCGGTGATGGAAGTAAAGGCGTTGTTGATGTCCACGGCGAGGCGGTCGCCGAACAAGGCGTTGCGGCGTTTTTTGTAAATGGCTTCGCGCTGGATGTTCATCACGTCGTCGTACTCGAGCAGGCGTTTGCGGATGCCGAAGTTGTTTTCCTCCACTTTTTTCTGGGCGCGTTCGATGGATTTGGTCACCATCGAGTGCTGGATCACGTCGCCGTCCTTGTGGCCCATTTTGTCCATAAGCCCTGCGATGCGGTCACTTTGGAACAGGCGCATGAGGTTGTCTTCGAGCGAAACATAGAACTGCGACGAACCGGGGTCGCCCTGGCGACCGGCACGGCCGCGCAACTGGCGGTCTACACGGCGGCTTTCGTGGCGTTCGGTACCGATGATGGCCAAACCACCCGATTCTTTTACACCTGGTCCGAGTTTGATGTCGGTACCTCTACCGGCCATGTTGGTGGCGATGGTCACGCGGCCGGGGTGGCCTGCTTCGGCTATGATTTCGGCTTCGCGCTGGTGTTGTTTGGCGTTGAGCACGTTGTGGTCGATACCGCGCATTTTGAGCATGCGTGACAGCAGCTCGGAAATTTCCACGGACGTGGTACCCACGAGGATGGGTCGGCCGGCTTCGCGCAGTTTCACGATTTCATCGATCACCGAATTGTATTTTTCACGGGCCGTTTTGAACACGAGGTCTTCCTGGTCGGCACGCGTGATGTTGCGGTTGGTGGGTATCACCACCACGTCGAGTTTGTAGATGTCCCACAATTCCTTGGCCTCGGTTTCGGCCGTACCGGTCATGCCGGAAAGTTTGTGGTACATGCGGAAATAGTTCTGGAGCGTAACGGTGGCGTAAGTTTGGGTTATTTCGCCCACTTTCACGTTTTCCTTAGCTTCGAGGGCCTGGTGCAAGCCGTCGGAGTAGCGGCGACCTTCCATAACACGGCCCGTTTGCTCGTCCACGATTTTCACTTCGCCTTCCACCACAATGTATTCGTTGTCTTTTTCGAACAGGGCATACGCCTTCAGCAATTGCTGGATGGCGTGGATGCGGCGGCTTTTTACGCCATAATCCTGCGACAAATGTTCTTTGGATTCTATTTTTTCATCGGCTGTGAGTTCGGGATCCTGGTCTATTTTCACCAGTTCCGAAGCGATGTCGGGCATCACGAAAAAATTGTCGTCGTTGCTGAATTTGGAGAGGTATTCCACGCCTTTTTCGGAGAGTTCCACGTTGCGGTTTTTCTCATCGATGTGGAAAAGCAGTTCGCGGTCTACCTCAGGCATACGTTTGGCGTTTTCCTGAAGGTAATGGTCGTCGGTTTTTTGCAAAAGCACTTTCATGCCTTCTTCGCTCAGGAATTTAATGAGCGGGCGGCTTTTGGGCAGGGCGCGGTGGGCTCGCAACAGCGACATGCCGCCGCCACCGTCTTCGGCGCTGGTGTTGCCTTCGGCAATGCGTTTTTTGGCTTCCGACAAAAACTGCGTGGCAAGTTTGGTTTGTTCTTCAAGCAGGCGTTTAACCGTGGGGTTCAGCTCCAAGTATTCCTGGTCCTCGGCGCCGCGGGTTACGGGGCCCGAAATGATGAGCGGCGTACGGGCATCGTCGATGAGCACCGAGTCCACCTCATCCACGATGGCGTAGTGGTATTTGCGTTGCACGAGTTCATCGGTGTTGATGACCATGTTGTCGCGCAGGTAGTCGAAACCGAATTCGGAGTTGGTACCAAAAGTGATGTCGCAGCGGTACGCTTTTTTGCGTTCGGGCGAGTGCGGACGGTATTTGTCGATGCAATCGACGGTAAGCATAAGGAATTCGTAAATGGGGCCCACCCATTCCTGGTCGCGTCGGGCGAGGTAGTCGTTCACTGTTACGATTTGCACGCCTTCGCCGGCCACGCCATTGAGGTAAGCGGGCAGGGTAGCAACGAGGGTTTTACCCTCACCGGTGGCCATCTCGGCAATTTTGCCGTCGTGGAGCACCATACCGCCGAAGAGTTGTACGTCGTAGTGCACCATGTTCCACACTATTTCGCCGCCGGCGGCGAGCCAGCGGTTTTTCCAGGTAGCCTGGTCGCCATTGATGGTTACGTACGTTTTACCGGGCTGCGCTGCGAGGTCGCGGTCGTGCTGGGTAGCAGTGACGGTGAGCATTTCGTTTTGGCTGAAGCGGCGGCTGGTTTCTTTCACTACGGCGAAGGCTTCGGGAAGGATATCCTGCAGGATATCCTCGAGGGCTTTGTCGCGGTTTTTGCGCAGCTCGTCTACTTCTTTGAATAGCGTTTCTTTGTCGTGGAAATCCTCTGTTTCCAGGGCCTGTTGGTTTACCGAGGCTATTTCGGCGTCGATGTCCTTGAGGTATTCGGAGATGCGGTCGCGGAATTCGAGGGTTTTGGAGCGGAGTTCGTCGTTGCTGAGCGATTGGTATTGTTCAACATGACCGTTGATGACGGCTATGTTGGAGTGGTACAGGTTTTGGTCGCGCTCCGACTTGGTGCCGAGTATTTTTTTAAGAAAGCCAAACATATGCTTAAACGGGTGGTGGTTCGGTGAATTGCCAATGAAGTGCGCAAAGATACGTCGCTTTAATGGCGATGGAAAGGAAGGTTCCATCACAATTCATGCCTTAACATTGGGTTAGGAAATTTTCGGCCAAAATGGCAGAGTGCGATGTGGCGTTTGTGGCAGATTGGCTGTAAAAGTCTGGTTGCGCAACTATGTGGTGAAATGCGCAACTATGCGGTGAAATGCGCCGTCAGACTTACAGCTCAAATACTTTTGTCATCCGCATCCATTTTTGCCCCGGCACAACTCCTGGAAGCGTCTTTTGGTATTTCCACATCATTTCCTCCCACGCCTGCACGTGCGGATTCGCGGCGTCACTCGCAGCTTTCAGTTCCGGTGAATACGCCTCTCCTGCTTCCACGATGAGAAACAACCGGTTGGCCGCGCGGTAAATTTCCATGCGATCGATGCCCGCATCGTTCAAACTTGCGAGTACTTCAGGCCACACACGGGTGTGCCATTCGTCGTATTCGGCGATGAGCGCGGGGTCGTTTACAAGATCTAAGGCAAAACAGTAACGTTGCATGGGAAGTCGTTTTTACGGCAATAGTATTCTTTTTTAAGGAAAAAAAGCATTCCACGCGTACCTTTGCACTCCTTAAATAAACACTTCCATGTTCCGTACCCACACCTGCAACGAACTCCGCCTGGCCGATGCCGGCAAAACCGTCACCCTCAGCGGCTGGTCCGCCATCGTACGCGACAAAGGTGCCCTTCTGTGGATAGACCTGCGCGACCGCTACGGCATCACGCAGTTGGTGTTCGACCAAAATTACACGTCGCCCGAACTCTTCGCCACCGCCCGCAACGTGGGCCGCGAATATGTATTGCAGGCCACCGGTACGGTGATCGAACGCGCCTCGAAAACCACCAAAATTGAAACAGGCGACATCGAAATCAAGGTTACGGAACTCAGAATCCTCAACGCGTCCAAAACACCGCCGTTCACCATCCAAGACGATACCGACGGCGGCGACGACCTGCGCATGAAATACCGTTACCTCGACCTGCGCCGCAGCGCCGTGCAGCAAAACATTATTTTCCGCTCCAACCTTGCCCTCGCCGTGCGCAGTTACCTGGCAGGAAACGGGTTTATCGAAGTAGAAACGCCTTTCCTCATCAAAAGTACGCCCGAAGGCGCCCGCGACTTCGTGGTGCCCTCGCGCATGAACAAAGGTCAGTTTTACGCCCTGCCACAAAGTCCGCAAACGTTCAAGCAGATTTTGATGGTGGCCGGTTTGGACAAGTACTTCCAGATCGTGAAGTGTTTCCGCGACGAGGACCTGCGCGCCGACCGGCAGCCGGAGTTTACGCAGATCGACTGCGAGATGTCGTTCGTGCACCAAGAAGACATCCTCAATACTTTTGAAGGCCTTACACGCCACCTGTTCAGCCAAACGCTCGGTCTCGAACTCGGCGATTTTCCCCGCATGTTGTACGACGACGCCATGCGCCTGTACGGTTCCGACAAGCCCGACCTGCGGTTCGGTATGGAATTCAAGGACCTGACCGGCATCGCCAAAGGCAAAGGCTTCCCGGTGTTTGACAACGCCGAAAGCGTGCTCGCCATTTGCGCTCCGGGCGCGGCTGTGTACACCCGCAAACAAATGGACGAACTCACGGAATGGGTGAAACGTCCGCAAATAGGCGCTACTGGTCTCATTTACATGCGCTGCGAAGCCGATGGCACGTACAAATCGAGCGTGGATAAATTTTTCGATCAGGACAACCTGACGGACTGGGCCATGGAATGCGGCGGCAATGCCGGCGACCTGATTCTCGTGATGGCTGGCGAAGAAGAAAAAACACGCAAAAAACTCGGCGAACTGCGCCTCGAAATGGGCAACAAGTTGGGACTTCGCAATCCGGCAGATTTCAAACCCCTCTGGGTGCTCGATTTCCCGCTGCTTGAGTGGGACGAGGATGAGGAGCGCTTTTTTGCCATGCACCACCCTTTCACGTCGCCCAAACCGGCCGACATCGTGAAGATGGAAAGCAACGACCGCAACGTACTCAAAAGCATGCGCGCCGATGCGTACGACCTGGTGATCAACGGCGTTGAAATCGGGGGCGGCTCCATTCGTATCCACGACCGCGACCTGCAGGCCCGCAACTTCAAACTTTTGGGCTTCACGTCCGAAGAAGCGGAGGCACAATTCGGCTTTTTGCTCGGCGCCTTCGAATACGGCGCTCCGCCCCACGGCGGCATCGCGTTCGGTTTCGATCGCCTGTGCGCGGTGATGAACGGCGCCAACTCCATCCGCGACTTCATCGCTTTCCCGAAAAACAACCAGGGTAGGGACATGATGATCGATGCGCCCGATGGCATCAAGCAGAAGCAGTTGGATGAGTTGGGGATTGTGGTGAAGATTTAAAACCTTGAAAAAAACCCAACCATGTACCTCGACGAAGACATTCGGGACCATTACACACCACTCGAACTCACCGACAAAGAGGTATTCATTGGACTTTGGACGGCGCCCAAAACAGTGTTCCGTTTCATCAATGAAAGCTGCTACGACAAATACGGCTATCTACTGGAAGCGGCACCAGCACTTTGGACGTTCGTGTTGTTCGTCATCGGTGTCGCCGAAGTACAAAAATTCACCTATGGTAAAGCTGTACTCAACATTTTGTTGCCGGTTTTGGTGATCGCTGTGCCGTTGGTAGCTTTTATTCTGTTGTTACAATCTTAGGGCTGGGGCGCCTGGTCTGTAAACTTGGAAGGACTAAAGACATTGCCACTTCTTACCTTCACCCCCCAAAAACACCATGCTCGCCCGATACGCCCACCTGCTCACCCATTACTGCCTCGGGGTAAAACCGGGCGACAAAGTTTTCATATCAAGCACCCTGCTGGCCGAACCGCTCGTGCGCGCGGTGTACCGCGAAGCCCTCGAAGCCGGCGCCGCGCTGGTGGAAACAGACCTGGCTTTCCGGGAGCGCGACCGGACGCTGATGAACGTAGGCTCCGAAGCGGCGCTCGCCACGCCTTCGCCGTTGTGGCAGCAGGCCATGGAAACCTTCGATTGCTACCTCGCCATCCGCGCGCCGTTCAACCTGCGCGAAAGCCACTCTACCACGCCCGAACGCGCCAAAATGCGGCAGGATGCCATGGCTGCCGGACAAAAAGCCTATTTCGCCCGCACAGCTACCCACGAAATGCGCCGCAACCTGTGCCAGTTTCCCACCGACGCCTCCGCCCAGGAAGCAGGCATGAGCCTGAGCGAATACGAACATTTCGTGTACTCAGCCTGCAAACTGCTCGAGCCCGATCCAATCGCCGCCTGGCTGCAACAGCGCGCCACACAGCAACACATCGTGGACCACCTGAACAAGTGCAAAACCGTGCGTTACCTCGGCGAAGGCACCGACCTTACTTTTTCCACCGCCGGCCGTACCTGGATCAATTCCGACGGACAAACGAACATGCCTTCGGGCGAGGTGTACACCAGTCCGGTGGAGGACAGCGCCAACGGCACCGTGCATTTTTCGTTTCCTTGCATTTACCAAGGCCGTGAAGTGGAAAACGTAACGCTTTGGTTGAAAGAGGGTTATGTGGAAAAATGGGAAGCAACGCGGGGCAAAGATTTCCTCGACCACATTTTTTCCCTGCCCGGTACACGCCGTTTCGGCGAAGCCGCCATCGGCACCAATTACGGCATCAACCGCATGACGAAAAACATCCTTTTCGATGAAAAAATCGGCGGAACGGTGCACCTCGCCATCGGACAAAGCTACCTTCAAACGGGCGGCAAAAACGAATCGGCAGTGCATTGGGACATGATCACGGACATGACCCGCGGCGGGGAAATCTGGGCCGATGGAGAGAAGATTTACGAAAACGGGCAGTTCCTTATTTAAAACACATGTGTTCCCTCTTCGCCCTAATGTGTTTTACTTTTGCGCCCCCATGAGCACATCCCGCATCGTTTTCAACCTGTACCCCTTCAGTGAAACACTGTTCCTGCCCAACGCCAACATCGTGGCAGTGGACAAAACCGGACAATACACCCACCTGCTGCAAAAGGCCACGAAGGCCACGGTGAACCACTACGACATCACCATATCGGCGGCGGAGAACGAACTGCTCGCGATCATCGATACCCTGGCGCCCAAAAACGTGGAGGCGCACCACAAACCGCTTAAGGCCAAAACAACTGTGCCGCTGGTCAAACTGCTGGCAGACCCTGCGACCAAAAACATTGTGGAGGGTTACCTCTACCGTCACCTCGACAGCTTTTTTTCCACCCTTTACCAACACAGACTGCCCCTTACCCTCGACGCCGAAAAACGCACGTTTGCCAAAGATGTACTCGTTGCTTATCCGCGCCACGAACTGGTGCCCCACCTGTTTTTCAAAAAATCGGAAATCGGCGTGGAGTACCGTTTGCAACTGGGCACCGAGGAAGAAAAATGGAACATCCGCGAACAAAACATCGTGCCACTCACCAACACCGAACCCGCCTGGCTGCTCGTCGATTACGCCTTGTTCCGCGTGCCCGGCATCAACGGCAACATGGTGAAACCGTTCCGGCAAAAAGACAGCGTGCACATTCCGCCCGACAAACTCCACGTGTATTTCAAGCAGTTCATCGCCAAAAACGCCGCCCGTACCCGCATCGAAGCGGAGGGGTTTGGCATGTTGGCCCACGAATCGCTCGACGAAACGCGCCTCGAACTGAGTGAAAACATTTTGGAAAAAAACTGGCTGTTTAAACCTGTTTTTACCTACAAAAACATCGAATTCCAACCAGGTGAACGAAGACAACAGGTGACCACCGTGCATTTTGAAGGCGATGAAGTGCTTTTGAAACAGGTACGCCGCAATCCGGAACTGGAAGCCTTACGCCTGGAAACTTTGAAAAACCTGGGACTGGAGCAGGACGGCCGACTCTACCGACTTCCCGAACAACCAGACCTGGAAACCCACTTACGCTGGATCGAAAAACACCGCGCCGAACTCACCGAAGCAGGGTTCAGCGTTACTGTGCCCGAAGTGGATGGGCGCAAACTGATAACCGACATACCCCAAATGAACGTGCGCGCCGAAGCCGACGGCGACTGGTTCGACGTGCGCGGCAGGGTAGAAGTGGGTCCTTTTTCGTTCCTTTTTGCCGCTTTTGCACTATACCTGCGCAAGGGCGAGCGTTTTTTTCCGTTGCCCGACGGTCGTTTTTTCCTCATCCCAGAGGCGTGGTTTGCGCGGTTTGCCGATCTGGCACTCGCTGCCGAAACGGACGACGAAAAGATGCGCTTGCGCAAAACACAGTTTACCCTGTTGAAAAAAGCCGAGCTCGATGTCGAGGAAGGCCATTTTCCGGTGATCGATCCGGAGAGTGTGGATTACAAAGTTTCGCTTGATCTGAAGGCGACGCTCCGGCCCTACCAGCTCACAGGTGTGAAATGGCTCGTGGGGCATTTCCGGCACGGGTTTGGCGCTTGTCTGGCCGACGATATGGGCTTGGGCAAAACCTTGCAAACCATCGCCTTGCTGTTGCATGTGAAAGAAAACCAGTTCGGCGCGCCCGACGGTTTGGGCGCTAGTCAGCTCGACCTTTTCCAGTCGCACAACAGTTTTTCCAAACCCTTGCGCGCATTGCTCATCATGCCTGCCTCCCTGGTTTTCAACTGGCAGCAAGAGTTGCGGAAATTCGCGCCGAGTTTGTTCGTATGCGTGCATGCAGGTGCCAAACGGTTGCGCGATGCGCGTGCAATTGCCGGTCACGACGTGGTGCTCACCACCTATCAAACGGCGCGGCAGGACCTCTCCCTTTTTGAAAAAGTGCCGTGGCAATTCATTGTGCTCGACGAGAGCCAGCAGATCAAAAACCGGGAGTCGGAAATTTCCAAAATGGCCCGTGCGTTGAAGGCACCCAACCGGATTTCACTTTCGGGCACACCGATAGAAAACTCGTTGGCGGACTTGTGGACACAGATGGATTTCATCAATCCGGACACCTTGGGAACGTACCCGTTTTTCAAAAAAACCTTTCAACTGCCCATTGAAAAACAACGTGATGACGCGGCGCGCGAGCGCTTGTTTGGGCTGGTCAAACCTTTTTTCCTGCGACGCACCAAAGAAGAGGTTGCGCCCGATTTGCCGGCACTTACCGAGCAGTATTTTTACTCAGAAATGGGCGACCAGCAACACAAACGGTACGACAAGGTGAAATCGGCCATGCGCAACGAAATCCTGTCGCTGTTCGACGATCCGAAATCGCGCCTCATGGCCTTGCAGGCGCTCATGCGTTTGCGCCAGCTCGCCAATCACCCGGTGCTGGTGGACGCGGAATACGAGGGCGGTAGCGGCAAATTCGACGATGTGTTGGCGCAGTGGGACGTGATCAAACGCGCTGGCCACAAAGCGTTGTTTTTCAGCAGTTTTGAAAAACATTTGCAGTTGTTTCGCAAACGTTTTGAAGAAGAAAAGATACCCTACGCCTGGCTCACCGGCGATACGCCCACGGCCGAGCGTTCCAAAGCTGTGCAACGTTTCCAGGAAGATGCGAGCATACAGGCATTTTTCATGACCATCAAAGCTGGTGGCGTGGGCCTCAACCTCACCGCCGCCGATTACGTATTTGTGCTCGACCCCTGGTGGAACCCTGCGGTGGAGAGCCAGGCGGTGGCGCGGGCGCACCGCATCGGACAAACGAAACCCGTCACGGCTTTGCGTTTCATCAGCCGCGATACCATCGAGGAAAAAATCCTGGTTTTGCAGGAGAAAAAACGGCAGTTGGGCAAGGCAATGTTTGAGGACCCGGGCGCGGAGAACCCGTCGTTGAGTCGGGAGGATGTGGCGATGTTGTTGGGGTGAGGGATGATTTTAACGTCAATAAAAAATCAATATGGTAAAGTCGAAAAAAAAGGATGTATGGTTCGGTAAGTTTATATTTGCTGACAATGAAAATTGTTAAAACTTAGCCACGCAATTTAATTTTATGTAAATATGTTTTAGCAGATACACTTGGTTCATGGAATTATCAAACGACATATCGGTATCAAAGGATTTGGTCATGGCTTTGCTTGCCAGGTTGAGGCGTTGGAATCCGAGAATGCTGCCCTTCGGGCTGAGGTTGCCGCACTGCGTTCTCGCCTGAATCTGAACAGCAAGAACAGTCACAAACCACCTTCATCTGACGGATTGTCTAAAAAGCCGGGCCTTCCGAAGGGGCCACCAAAGAAGTGCGGCGGCCTGTTTGGCCAAAGAGGCAATACGCTAAAAATGGGCGACTAAAATGCACCAATTCATACTCGATCTTTATCGAACCAGCCAAAAAGCGACCGCCGGAGTGGCCGACAGGCAAACTTGGGAGCGGGAGTTCAAACATATCTGCCAACTGGCTGACAGCGAAGAACCGCCCCCTGTCCAGGGCA